>JAPUFX010000174.1 GCA_027293415.1 Candidatus Methylomirabilota bacterium | reverse complement strand
GGGGGCGGGGCACGGGGCGGTGTCGACACTGGCGTTGCCGCTGGCGGCGCTCTCGCTGCTGGTGGCGGTGGCCGGGATCGGTGTGGCGTATCTCCTGTACCTCAAGTGGCGGGACCTCCCGGAGCTCTTGGCAGCGCGGTTCCGGCACGTCTACCGGGTGCTCTATCAGAAGTATTATGTGGATGAGCTGTATTGGGTGATCTTTGGAGACGGGATTCTGGGTTCCAGTCACTTTTTATCGCAGGTGGATGAGAAGGTGGTGGACGGAGCGGTCAACGGGACCGCGATGGTCACCATTGGGTTAAGCACTGGTGCCGACTGGGGTGACAACAGGATCGTGGATCGACTGGTCAACAAGATCGCGGATGTTATTCAGGACGGCAGCGGCATCTTGCGGCGGCTCCAGACCGGTGTGGTGCAGAATTACATCCTGGCGATAGCCGTTGCGATCTTCTTCATCGTGAGCGTCTACATCATTATTTTGTAGACTGCGACCGTTGGAGCCGGAGGAAGAGTCTCCATGAGCGGAACGACATTTCCAGTCCTGAGCATCGTGACCTTTCTTCCCTTGGCAGGGGCCATTCTCCTCTTGTTCATCCGCCGGGAGCAGGCAGGCCTGATCCGGATGGTGAGCCTTCTCGTGACGGGGGTGACCCTTCTCATCGCAGTGGTGCTGGCGCTCTCTTTCGATTTTGGAAGTGCCGAGATGCAGTTCGTGGAGAGAGCCTCCTGGATCCCGGCGATCGGGGTGAGCTATATCATGGGGATAGACGGGATCAGCCTCTGGCTGGTGTGTCTCACCGCCCTGATCTCGCCCATCGCGGTGCTCTGCTCGTGGGAGGCCATCACTGAGCAGGTGAAGGAGTATCACATCTTTCTCCTCCTCATGTATACCGGGATGATGGGGGTCTTCCTGGCATTGGACTTCTTCCTCTTTTATGTCTTTTGGGAAGTGGTGTTGGTCCCTATGTACTTCTTGATCGGAATATGGGGGGCCCCGGCGCGGCGCCTCTACGCGGCCATTAAATTCTTCCTGTACACCCTGTTCGGTAGTGTGGTGATGCTGCTCGGCATTCTGGCGGTCTACTTCTATGCCGGGGCGCAGACCGGAACGTACACCTTTGATGTCCTAGAGCTGATGAAGGTCTCGTATCCGTGGTCTCCCAGCCTCTTCTCGTTCCAAAACCTGGTCTGGCTCGCCTTCTTCCTCTCCTTCGCCATCAAGGTTCCCATGTTCCCCTTCCACACATGGCTTCCGGATGCGCACACCGAAGCCCCCACGGCGGGGAGCGTAATCCTGGCCGCAGTCCTGCTGAAGATGGGAACCTACGGCTTCGTCCGATTCAGTCTTCCGATGTTTCCCGAGGCCACCCTATATTTTGTCCCGTTTATGGTGACCCTGAGTGTTATTGCCATCATCTACGGGGCGATGGTCTGTCTAGCCCAGCGCGATATGAAGCGGCTCATCGCGTTTAGCTCGGTGAGCCACATGGGCTTCATCATGCTGGGCATGTTTGCGCTGAACATGCAGGGGCTTCAGGGGAGCATCTTGCAGATGGTCAATCACGGCCTCTCCACCGGGGCCCTCTTTTTGATTGTCGGGCTCATTTACGATCGGATCCACTCGCGGATGATTGCCGACATGGGAGGACTTTCCAGCGTTATGCCGATCTACGCCACGCTGTTTGCGATCACCATGTTTTCGTCCATTGGCCTCCCTGGCCTCAACGGATTCATCGGGGAGTTCCTCATCCTCTTGGGTGCGTTCAAGGTGAGCTGGATATGGGCTCTGTTCGCGATTTCCGGAATTGTCCTCGGGGCGGCCTACATGCTCTGGTTGTTTCAACGCACCATGTTCGGCACGGTTATCCATGAGAAGAACCTGGGGCTGTCAGACCTGAACCTTCGGGAGGCCATGACCCTCATCCCCCTCGTCATTATGTTCTTCTGGATCGGGCTGTACCCCGCTCCCTTCTTGAAGGCCATGGAGCCCTCAGTGCAGAAGGTGGTGGCGCGGCTCGACCAAGCCCGGAAGGTCGTGGAGGCGCCGACCCCCATCCCGGTGGTGAGCAACTGGGACCAGGGTCATCGTGAGGAACAACCATGATGGGAACCTACAATCCCGCGGATGTCCTTCATGCGCTGCCTGAAATCTTTTTGAGCGTTGTGGCGATCGTCGTCTTGATCCTCTCTTTTGCCGCTCCAAAGCAGCGAGGGTGGATCGAGACCGTAAGCATTATCGGCGTCGTGGGAACGGGCATATTGTTGGTCCGAGCCGCGGTCCCGTTGTTCGAGCCGGGAGCAGCCGCGGTCTCCGTCTTCAGCGGGAGCTACCTGGTGGATAAATTTGCCATCTTTTTCAAGGTGGTCTTTCTGCTCGCCACCTTGCTGGTCATCCTGATGTCGATCGATTACCTCCCCCTCGTCGGCGCTCCCATCGGTGAGTTTTACGCGATCCTGCTCTTCTCGACCGTGGGAATGATGTTTGTCGCCTCGGGCGGGAATCTCCTCACGCTTTATATTGGGCTCGAGACGATGTCCATCAGTCTCTACATCCTCTGCGGCTTTCTCAAGCAGGAAAAAAAGTCGAGCGAGGCGGCCCTCAAGTATCTCCTCATGGGGGCTTTCTCCTCGGGGGTGATTCTGTATGGGATCTCCCTCTTGTATGGACTGACCGGGGCCTTGGGCTTCAGTGAAATCGCGGCTACCTTAGCCACAATGGACCTCGGCAATCCCGCCCTCCTGGTCGCCATGGTGATGCTCACGGCAGGGTTCGGATTCAAGATCGCGGCCGTTCCCTTCCACATGTACGTGCCGGACGTCTACGAGGGAGCCCCGACCACGGTGACCGCCTTCCTGGCGGTCGCTTCCGAGGCGGCTGGAGTGGCAGCGCTGCTCCGGGTCTTCCTGGGGGCCATGCCGCACATCCAGGTGGACTGGACGATTATGTTTTGGATCCTATCCGTCCTGACCATGACCATTGGAAATGTCGCGGCCATGGGCCAACAGAACATCAAGCGAATGCTGGCGTATTCCAGCATTGCCCACATCGGCTATGTCTTGATCGGCTTCGTGGCGGGAGCGGAGTTGGGCATCTCCGCCGTTCTGTTTTACGTCCTCGTTTACGCTTTCATGACCGCGGGGGCTTTTGCGATGGTGGTCCTTCTCCGCACCGAGACCGTGAAGGGGGACCTCATTGAGGACTTTGCCGGGCTGGGCCAGGCGAAACCGATCGCGGCCGCGGCCATGCTGGTCTTTCTCCTCTCCTTGACGGGTATCCCCCCCACGGCCGGTTTCGTGGGGAAGTTTTACATCTTTGGTGCTGCGATCAAGGCCGGGTATGTCTGGTTGGCCCTGATCGCCGTGATCAACACCGCCATCTCCCTCTTTTATTACATGCGCGTCGCCATGGTCATGTATATGCACGAGCCCCCCAAGGCCCTCGTCCTGAGTCCCTCCCGTCCCTTGCATGTGGCGGTGGCCTTCGCGGTGCTGGGGACACTGATCATTGGGATCTATCCAGGACCCTTTTTGGAGTTTGCCCAGGCATCAATCCTCGGCCTGCTGCAATAGACGGATTGACAGCGGGAACCGCCGGGGGTATAAGAACTCAATTCTTTTCCGCGAGGTAAGCTGTGGAAGCGATTGAGGCACCTCCACTCATCAAAATTCCAAATTTTCTCCCCGGGATCCCGGGGGCGTTCATTCCTGATCACGTGGTCATGACCTGGATCGTCATGGCTTTCCTAATTGGAGTGTCGTACCTGGCGACCCGGCAACTGACCGAGGTGCCGGGGCCGATGCAGAATGTGATGGAGACGGTGATCGAGGCCTTCACCGGGATGCTGGACAGCATGATCGGGCATGAGGGAAGGCGGTATCTCCCCCTGATCGGCTCTGCCGGGTTGTTTATCTTTTTTAGCAACATCCTCATCCTGATCCCGGGTCTCAGGAGCCCGACGGCCAACCTGAACACCACGGCATCCTTGGCCCTGATCGTCTTTATTTCATACCATTTCTTTGGCGTGCGAAAGCAGGGGCTACTCACCTATTTGAAGCACTTCCTTGGACCGGTGGGTGAATTCCCCAAATTTCTCCTGATCGCCATGGGGTGGATTCTCGTGCCGGCCTTCATCTTGGTGGAGGTGATCAGCCATCTGGCCCGTGTCCTCTCCCTCTCGATCCGACTCTTCGGCAATATCTTTGGGGAAGATACGGTGTTTCTCTTTATCCTGTTCCTGACCTCCATCATGTGGCCTATCTATGTCCTGGCCCCCTTGATCTCGGGGCTTGTCATTTTCACTGGATTGGTTCAGGCGCTGATTTTTGTGATGCTATCGACGATGTACATCGCTGGGGCGACTCACCATGAAGAGCACTAACAGTCGCGAACATTCGGGTGGCAAAAAGTGTCCCGCTCGGTAGAAGCAACCGGGGATTTCAAGAAGGAGAAGCGTACATGCGATCCAAGTTGACGGGCGTCGTGACAGGGGTGTTGGCGGCAGTGGGCTCGACCACCTTCGCCTGGGCTGCAGAAGGGGGGGCAAAAGCAGGAATCGACACAACATATTTCTGGGTAACGGTCTTGACAGCAGGATTCGGAATGGCCATCGCCTCGGCCGTGGCCGCCTTGGCTCAGGCGCGGGCGATTTCTGCCGCCCTGGAAGGGATGGCCCGGCAACCGAATGCCGCGGGACGAATCCAAACCGCGATGATCATCGGTTTGGCCTTAATTGAGTCTCTGGCCATCTACGTGCTGTTGATTGCCTTGATTCTTCTTTTTGCTAATCCCTTCAGCGCGATTATTGTTGGAGGGCCGTAGACCTGGGGGGCCCCGCAGCCGCGAGGCCTTTCATTTTGGGAAGGCAAGTACAAAGATTCACATGCTCATCGAGTATCTCCCCATCCTTCTCCTGATCGTCATCGCGCTCCTCTTTGCGGGGGGAACCATCCTTCTCTCCTCGGTAATGGGGCCAAGGCGAGCCACGCCGGTGAAGCTCGAGCCGTACGAATGCGGAATCGCCCCTGTGGGCCTGGCCCGCGATCGGGTTTCGATCAAATTCTATCTGGTGGCAATGCTGTTTATCATCTTTGATATCGAGATCATCTTTCTCTTCCCTTGGGCGGTAATCTTTCGGGAACTCGGATGGTTCGGGTTCTTTGAGATGGGCAGTTTCGTGCTGGTTCTGGCGCTGGGGTTGGCCTATGTCTGGCGGAAGGGGGGGCTCGAGTGGGATGAGCTTGAACATCGAGCTGGGCGTCCTGGCCGTGCAGCATCAGGCACGGAGCGTGATGCGCCATTGAATTGAGACGCAAGGGGTTAGCATGGCGTCGGGGAAGATAAATCAAGCGTGCGCCGAGATCCTGAAACGCTATCCGCAAAAGCGGTCGGCCCTCCTTCCCCTCTTGCACCTGGTCCAAGAGGAGCGGGGGTATCTGAGCCCGGAGGCGCTGGAGGAAGTTGCGAACCTCTTGGAGATGCGTCCGACTGATGTCTGGGAGGTAGCCAGTTTCTACACTATGTTTCATTTTCGCCCCATGGGGCGATGTCACATTGAGGTCTGCCACAATCTCTCGTGCAGTCTTCTGGGGGCGGAATCACTCCTGGACCATGTGAAGGAGCGGTTGCAGATCCGTGAGGGAGAGACAACGCCCGACGGCCGCTTTAGCCTGGGGAGGGCCGAATGTCTGGCCGCCTGCGACGCTGCACCGATGGTGCAGATCAACGGGTATCACTACGGGCCCCTGGATCGGTCCCAGCTGGAGCAACTCCTGGTAACGATTGAGCGAGGTGAATTTCCTAAGGAATACAAGTACCAGGCCACGGCGGCCCCGCCATCAAACCGGGAGCGGACCTCTGGGGAGATCTTGCATCGTAATCTCCGGGACTCGTCCTACGATGGCAGCATTGAGGCCTATCTCGCCAGAGGGGGCTATCAGGCCATAGCCAAGGTCCTGCGCGAGCATCGCCCTCCAGAAATCGTCGAGATGGTCAAGCGATCCGGTCTCCGGGGTCGAGGTGGAGCAGGATTCCCAGCCGGGGTGAAGTGGGGATTTATTCCCCAAGATCGTGGGGTCCCGAAGTACATCCTCTGCAATGCCGATGAGGGAGAACCCGGAACATTTAAGGACCGACAGCTCCTGGAACGGGACCCGCACCAAGTGATCGAAGGGATCATAATTTCCAGCTTTGCCATTGGGGGCGAAACCTCTTACATCTACCTCCGGGGTGAATTCCTGGAAGCGGCCACGATCTTGGATCGGGCCCTTCAGGAGGCGTACGCCAGGAGCTTCCTGGGAAAGAACATCCTGGGAACTGATTTCAATCTCGATGTCTACGTCCATCGGGGAGCGGGGGCCTATATCTGTGGGGAAGAGACGGCCTTGATCGAGTCACTGGAGGGGAAGCGGGGTGAACCCAGGATCCGGCCCCCATTTCCAGCGGTGAAAGGTCTCTATCAATGTCCTACTGCGGTGAACAATGTGGAAACCCTCTGTAACATCCCCCACATCATCCTCCGGGGACCGGAATGGTATGCCAGTCTCGGAACTGCGAAGAGCACCGGAGCCCGGGTGTTCTCGGTGAGCGGTCATGTCCGCTACCCAGGGAACTACGAAATTCCCCTGAGTGCCACTTTGCGGGAGCTGATCTTTGAACATGCTGGAGGAATGCGCGACGGCCGGAAAATCAAGGCGATCATCCCGGGAGGGACTTCGGCTCCTGTCCTGACCCCGGAGCACCTGGATGTCGGTCTGGATTTTGAGTCGCTCGCCGCTGCCGGATCAATGGGGGGTTCCGGGGCCGTTATCGTGATGGACGAGACCACCTGCATGGTGAGGGTGGGGGAAGTGGTCAACCGGTTTTATCACCACGAATCGTGCGGCCAGTGCACCCAGTGCCGGGAGGGGACTGCCTGGCTACATCAGATCCTGAGGCGTATCGAAGAGGGGCGAGGGCGAGTGGCCGACCTTGAGATCCTGAAGGATGTCTGCCGAAACATGAAGGGTCAGACGATCTGCGTCTTGAGCGATTCGGCGGCCATGCCCACGGAAAGCTATCTGAGATACTTTCAGGAAGAATTCGAGGCGCACATCCAACAGGGGAGATGCCCGTTTCGTCAGTAGCTATCAGCCGTCAGCAGGCCGAGTGTACAAGTGTTGAATGCCATTCATGCGAGGGAGAGTGAATGACCGAAACGCCAAATCGCGTAACGGTCACCGTCGACGGTGAACAGATTCAGGTGGCACCGGGAACTATGATCATCCAGGCAGGAGAGCAGCTTGGGATCGAGATCCCCCATTATTGCTACCACCCCGGGCTCTCCATCGAGGGGGTCTGTCGAATGTGTCTCGTTGAGGTGGAGAAATCCCCAAAGCTTATGATCGCCTGTGCGACCCCGGTGACAGAAGGGATGGTGGTTCATACGCGGACGCCGCAGGTGGAGGAGACGAGGCGGGGGATCCTGGAGTTTTATCTGCTCAACCATCCGTTGGACTGTCCCATCTGCGACAAGGGGGGGGAATGTCCCCTCCAGGACTACACCATGCGTTTCGGCCCCGGGGCGAGTCGGTTCGTCGAGGAAAAGATCCATCGCGATAAGCATCGATCCATCGGTCCCCATATCATCTTTGACGCCGAGCGGTGCATCCTTTGTACCCGTTGCGTTCGTTTCTGCCGGGACATCGTAGGGAGCGGTGAGTTGGGGGTGGGGCAACGGGGGGACAGGGCTGAGATTGTTCTCTTCCCGGGGAAGGAACTCGATAACCGGTACTCAGGCAACGTCATCGACCTTTGTCCTGTCGGAGCCTTGACCAGCAAACCCTACCGGTTCAAGTCCCGTCTCTGGGATCTGGTGAAACAGGTAGAGAGTACCTGCCCGGCGTGTAGCCGGGGCTGTGGCATTGTGCTGGATGTTCGACATGTGCGGGAGGGGGGAGAGGAGGTGCTCCGGGTGCGCCCGAGGTTTAACCCGGAGGTGAACGGCTACTGGATGTGCGACGAGGGACGATTTGAGGCCTATCCTCGACGAGGACAGACTGCCCTTCAGGCTCCCCTCGTGCGGCGAGGGGAGGCCCAGGTGCCGGTGTCGTGGGATGAAGCAATTTCCATTCTCGTCGACCAACTCCAGGGGATCATCGATCGGCACGGAGCGGGAGCCATCGGGGGAGTGCTCTCCACGTGGTTGACGACTGAGGAACTGTATGCGACCCGTATGTTCCTCCGGGACGTGCTTGAGACGCCCCACCTCGATTACCACGTGGATCCGGTCGAGATGCGGGAGGGGGATGAGGCAGAGGACCATCTCCTCAGGCGAACCGACAAAAGCCCGAACACCCAGGGCGCCAGGCTCCTAGAGATCGGCCCTGGCACAGACGGCTTGGGGATACAGCAGATGCTCAAGGCGGTAACTGCGGGAAGCCTCAAGGCGCTGCTCTTCTTTGAGGTGGATCCATGGGAGCAGCCGACGCTCGGTGGCGAGCTCGCGGGAGCCATAGACCGGCTGGACCTCCTGGCCGTCTGGACCGTTCGCCAGTCGCCTGCCACCTCCAGGGCTCACCTGGTCTTCCCAGCGCTGGGATACGCAGAGAAGGAGGGGACGATCATTAACTTTGCCGGTCGGATCCAACGCCTCCGGAAGGCCATAGAGTCCAAGGGAAAAGTCTTGTCCTTAGGGGAGGTTCTTGGCCAGGTGGCAATCGGGCTAAACCGATCCAGGATTCCTGTGACCCCCGAGGAGATCTGGCAGCGCCTGGCACAGGAGCACACTGCCCTCGGCGGGATACAGTACGAGGCCATCGAATCGCTGGGGGTTCCGATTCCCGTTGACCGATGACCGACGAACGGAGATCGATGACCGACGACCGACGACTCAAAAGCCCTATTCGTTCCTTACGGTCATCGGATAACGGTCATCGGTGATCGCAGAGGAGATGATGGGCTTCTTGCTCGCCACCCTCTTCAAGATTTGCCTGGTCGTAGGCTTGCTGCTCCTTGCGGTGGCGTATCTCACCTGGGTCGAGCGGAAGGTGATCGGCGATATCCAGGTCCGCTTTGGCCCCTCCAGGGTTGGCCCCTTCGGGCTCCTGCAACCCATCGCCGATGGCATTAAGCTCATGTTCAAGGAGGATGTTGTTCCCGCCAATGCAGACCGGGTGATCTTCATCCTCGCTCCCGCCCTGAGCTTCGTCCCGGCCCTGATCGTCTTTGCCGTGATCCCCTTCGGACCGTCCTTTGTGATCACCGATGTGAACGTCGGGCTGCTCTACGTCTTTGCCGTGGCGTCGCTCGGAGTGTACGGGAGTGTACTGGCCGGCTGGGCTTCGAATAGCAAATATTCGCTCCTCGGAGGCTTGCGCTCTTCTGCCCAGATGGTGAGCTACGAACTCGGCCTGGGGCTCTCAGTGCTGGGGGTCGTGATGATGACCGGATCACTCAGCCTGGTCGATATCGTGGAAGCCCAGAAGGGGACGTGGCTCGGGATCCTCCCTCGATGGAACATCTTCCCCCAGTTTCTGGGATTTGTCATCTTCATGATAAGCAGCAACGCCGAACTCAATCGAGCCCCCTTCGACCTCCCAGAGGCGGAGACAGAGCTTGTGGCGGGGTTTCACACAGAGTATAGCTCCATGAAGTTCGCGCTCTTCTTCATGGCGGAGTACGCCAACATGATCGCCGCGGCTGCCCTTGCAACCACCCTGTTTCTGGGCGGGTGGCGGGGGCCGCTGTTGCCTCCCGTGATCTGGTTCCTCCTCAAGGTCTTCGCCTTCATTTTCCTCTTTATCTGGGTCCGTGCCACGTTGCCCCGGTTCCGGTACGACCAGCTCATGGGGTTTGGCTGGAAGGTCCTACTTCCGCTGGCTTTGGCCAACGTGATGTTCACGGCGGCGGCGATCCTCATCCTGGCCTGAGGTGATGGGATGGAGTGGGTGCTCTTCCTGACCCTTGCTCTCCTGGCTGGCGCGGCAGCGTTGGCGATGGTGCTACAACGCCATCCGGTCTACAGTGCCCTCTGCCTGATCCTCACGCTCTTCGCCCAGGGGGGCCTTTACATCCTCCTCCATGCACAGCTCATCGCCTTTGTGCACATCATCGTGTATGCCGGGGCCATCATGGTCCTGTTCCTCTTTGTCATCATGCTCCTCGACCTTCGGCCCGAAGAGCACCATCCCATGCAGTTCAACCGGATCGGAGTCGTGCTAGGGCTGGTCCTGGCAGGAGCCCTCCTGGTTGAACTGGCCTTGGGCGTGGGCCCCCAGATCAACCTGGGACCGCGGGGCCCTCATGACGTGGAGACGCTCAGGATCCTTGGAAATACTCAGGAGGTGGCCCGAGTCCTGTTTCGGGAGTATTTGATCCCGTTTGAGCTTACATCGTTGATTCTTCTGAGCGCCATGGTCGGGGCGTTGGTCCTGGCCAAACGCAGGCCGGAGTAAAGGATTCATGGTCCCATTGTGGGCATACCTGCTGCTGAGCGGCTTCCTCTTCATCGTGGGAGTGGTAGGGGTGGCCACTCGGCGCAACGTCCTGATCATCTTCATGTCCATCGAGCTGATGCTCAACGCGGTCAATTTGAGCTTCGTGGCCTTTTCCCGGTTCCTCCACTCCCTGGACGGGCAGGTCTTTGTCTTTTTTGTCATGACCGTGGCAGCTGCGGAAGTGGTGGTGGGTTTGGCAATCATCATTGCCCTCTTCCGGAATGTGGAGACGGTCTATGTGGACGAGCTCCACCTCCTCAAGGGCTAGCGACAGTTCAGAGTTCAGAGTTGAGAGTTCAGAGCAACAGCCCGAGGCCATTCCAATCCCTCATCCCTGAACCATGAACCCTGAACTATGAACCATGAACGAGGCATTTTCGATGACTGATTTTATCTGGCTGGTGCCGACATTGCCCTTGGTGGGGTTTCTTGTGAACATCCTGCTGGGGCGGCGACTCTCACGGCGCTGGGTGGGCCTGGTGGCCTGCGGCACCGTGGGTGTTGCTGCTGGGTTAAGCCTCGCCCTTTTCTTCCACCTCACGGGTCTCCAGCACAGGCAGTTGTCCCAGGAGCTTTTCACCTGGATTGGTATTGGGGACTTCAACGTTTCTGTGAGCTTCCTCCTCGACCCCCTGTCGGCGGTGATGATCCTGGTGGTGACCTGGATCGGGTTTCTCATCCATCTCTATTCGGTGGGATATATGGCGGAGGATCGTGATTACGCAAGGTATTTTGCCTTTCTCAATCTCTTTGTCTTCTTCATGCTCCTGTTGGTCTTAGCCGATAACTTCCTTCTCTTGTTCGTGGGCTGGGAGGGGGTGGGGCTCTGCTCGTATCTCTTGATCGGGTTCTGGTTCGAAAGACCCGCTGCCGCTGCCGCTGCTGAGAAGGCTTTTGTGGTGAATCGGGTAGGGGATGCGGGATTCCTCCTCGGACTGTTCTTGATCTGGACCACCTTTGGCACCCTCGAGTACGCCGGGGTCTTTCAGCAGGTCGAGGGGCTGCACGGGCAGCTCACCGAGCCCGCGCTGGGGGGGCTGTCCCTGGTCACCTGGATCACCCTGGCCCTGTTCGTCGGGGCGATGGGAAAGAGTGCCCAGCTCCCGCTCTACGTCTGGCTCCCCGATGCCATGGAGGGGCCGACCCCGGTCTCGGCCCTGATCCACGCGGCCACCATGGTGACGGCGGGGGTCTACATGGTGGCGCGCTCGAGTCCCCTGTAC
>JAPUFX010000173.1 GCA_027293415.1 Candidatus Methylomirabilota bacterium | reverse complement strand
CCCGCTCAGCTCGACCCCCCGTTTCAACCGTACCTTCCGTTTGCACGTGACGTCGTGGGAGATTTCCTTGATCGCCCGGACCGGATCTTCCAACGCCAGATCTTTCCGGATCCACCCATCCTCCACCATGCTCAGGACGATTGCCGTCGCCCCCACCTTCAGGTGGGTGACAAACTCCGACATATTGCTGTCACCTACGATGACATGCAATCGGCGGTACTTCTCTTCATCCGCGTGCGGCTCGTCCCGGGTGTTGATGATGCCACGAGAACTGGTGGTCGCCCCGGAGATCTCCTGATAGATGTGCTGAGCCCGCTGGGAGATATAGTAGTGGTTCCCGGCCCTGGTCCGCAGGACTTTTCCGGCCCCCGCGTAAACCTGACGGGTAACAAGGAAGGGAATCAGGAGCTCGGCCAATTTGTGAAAGTTGACCGATCGCTCTACCAGGTAATTCTCGTGACAGCCGTACGTGTTACCCACCGAATCAGTGTTATTCTTAAAAACATAAATCTCACAATAGATCCCGTTCTCCCGTAGCTTGCGCTCGGCGGCATAGAGAAGCTCCTCTACGATCCGCTCCCCAGCCTTATCATGAATCACCAGGTCTAGGGGATTGTCACATTCGGGAGTGGCATACTCCGGATGACAGCCGGTATCTTGATACAGGCGGGCCCCGTTTCGGAGGAAATCATTGGTCCCCCGCTGGCGAGAGACCACCTTTTCAAAGAGGTACCCGAGGGCACTCTCCACCGAGAGGTTCAGTTTCCCGCCGAGCGAAGAGGAGATAAGGCCATATTCATTTTCAAGACCGAAGATTCTCGTTTGCATGATTGCAGCGTTGGTGCCCGCCGCCGCTCCCTCTCGACCGATAACCGGGGGACTCTTCTACGATTCAAGGCCCTCGGCCAGGTCTGCCAGCTCCGCCGCCGTGAACCGGCGAAACTTCCTGCCCGGATGGTGCCGATCCAAGATTGCCACCTCGAGGTTCTGGGCCCTGACCTTCTGATTCGCCGAGGCCTCTAAGGCGCTCACCGCCAGTGTCAGAGAAACCTCCAGGGTGACCCCCTCGTCGTACTTGTCTTTCAGGTACTGCTTCAACTCATCCGCCTGCCCGCCGATGGCCGCGTGACCCCGCTCGTCTCCGATAGCCCCATCGAAGGAAATCTGGTACAATTCGTCCTGCGCCGTCGTCTCCCCCACTTCCACAACAAGGATCTCCACCTCAAGCGGCTTGATCTCCTGACTGAAAATATTCCCGATGGTCTGAGAGTATACGTTGGCGAGAGACTTGGCAGTCACATCCTCTCTGCCGTAAGCGTACCCTTTGAGATCAGCATAGCGGATGCCGGCCTTCCGCAGATTCTCAAACTCACTATATTTCCCGGCACCTGCGAAGGCAATCCGGTCGTAGACTTCCGAGATCTTATTGAGCGACGAGCTTGGGTTCTCAGCCACCAGAAGGATTCCTTGCTTTCCCGCCAGGGCGATGATGGACTTTCCCTTGGTGATGCCCTTTCGGGCATACTCCGCCTTGTCCTGCATCATCTGTTCGGGGGAAACATAGAAAGGCATCGGCATGTTAGTGGTTCCTCCGCCGGGTCTCGACCATGCCCTCGCACACCGCCCGAACCCGCGCTTCCTCCACGTCTAGGATCCCCCGGTCGGTCACGGTCTTAATGGTAGGGAAGATCCCACGGACAAAATCAGGTCCTGCCGTTCCAATGTCCTCTTCGGCGGCGTCATAGAGGGCCTCAAGGGTGGTGTGAATCGCCGCCTCCTCGTCCATCTCCGATCGGTACCCCTTCTTCATGGTGGCCCGAGCGTGTCCCCCTCCAGAACCGGTGGCGTAGTATTCAGCCTCCTCGTACCTCCCACCGGTCACATCGTACTTATAGATTTTTCCTTCCGCCCGCTTGAAGTCGTAGGCGACAAAGATCGGAATAACCACGAGTCCTTGGAGGGCCATCGGGAAGTTCATTTTCACCATCTGGCCGAGCTTATTCGCTTTCCCCTCGGTGCTCAGTTCGACCCCCTCCAGCTTCTCATAGTGCTGCAGTTCCGTCTGGAAGAGGCGAGCCATCTCAAGGCAAGGCCCCGCCACGCCGGCTATGGCAATGGCTGAATGCTCGTCAGCTTTGAATACCTTCTCAATCCGTCGGGCCGATATCATGGTCCCCTCGGTGGCCTGTCGATCCCCGACGACGATCACCCCCCCTTCGTACTTCAAGGCCAATACCGTCGTCCCCGTGGGCAGAGGAGTGATCTCATCCGGAGAAAACTGAAGACCCTCCCACTTGGTTAACAGGAACGGAAAACGCTCTGTCAGGAGATCGCAAAAGCTGGAACCGGTATATGAGAGGTCTAAAAACACGCTTATTCGCCTCCTCGCTGCACATAGTTTCGAACGAACTCCTCGGCGTTTTCTTCCAGGATCTCGTCAATCTCATCCATCAGATTGTCCAGATCCTCCTTGATCTTTTTCCCCTTCTCGGTGACCGTCGCTTTGCCCTGGACCTCCTCACCCTTTGGCGGTTCCTTAGGGCGCTTGACCTTGCGCTCCTGCTCGCTCATAGGTGCCACCTCCTCATCCCGTGAGGTTGTCCAAAAGCTCGCTCACGGTGTCGGATCGGTCCAGGATCTCCTGGACCAACTTCCGGGTCCCTCGCGTCGGCTCGGCCATGGGAATTTTCTTCACGGCGAGGTCGCCGCTGTCAAACAAGACGGAACTCCAACTGGCCCCGTAGACCTGATCCCGATACTTCCGAAGACACATGCCCCGGAAATAGGCCCGGGTGTCCAGTGGAGGAAATTCGACTGCTTCCGCGATCTCCGCGTCGGTAAGAATCCGCTCCACCAACCCTTGCCGCTCTAGGACGTAGAACAGCCCTTTCTCCCGCCGGATATCGTGGAACTGCAGATCCAGCATCGAGATCCGCTGGTCCTCGAATCCCACCTTCCGCCGCTCCATGTACGACCGGATCAGCTCCATCTTGATCACCCAATCCAGATGCCGATGGAGCTGCCACG
>JAPUFX010000172.1 GCA_027293415.1 Candidatus Methylomirabilota bacterium | reverse complement strand
AGCCTATCCGCGACATCGACGAATTCAACCACCGGAAAAGCAAAAAGCACGGCCTCATTCCTCCTATAAGCGCCCTAGCCGTGGGCTACCACCGAAGCGACTCATCTTCACGGCGTACCCAGGCTGTAGAGCAACCACAGTCCCAGGATGTAGGTCGCAATGATGACGAAATTCTCAAGCCGGAGGGGGAAGACTCGGCGCCGGCCCCGGAAGAGGATGGCGACGATGCCCAACGTGAGCAACGTGACCCCGAGGAGTATCGTGAGCAGATGATCCCGAGCGACAAAGCCGAGGAGGGGCCCGCGAGTATAGGCGATGTCCATGAGCAGGAGCACCATCATATTGAACATGACGCTGCCGAAAAGGTTCCCGACCGCGAGGTCGAAGGCCCCCAGGCGAATGGCCGAGAACGTGGTGCCCAATTCGGGCAACGTCGTGGCGAGACCGACCAAGAGGGTTCCGACAAATGTGGCGCTTATCCCTGTTTCAAGAGAGACGGCCTCGGCCGAGAGGACTAGCAACGGGGTCAAGACCAAGAGGCCGATGGTTCCGAGAGCAAAACCGCCTGCTGCCTCCCGCAGCCGAACACGGTTGAGACTCCTCCCACGGATCGGCTCGACGGAACGGACCCCCACGTCTGCGAAACGGTAGAGAAGCCTAATCCCTACCAGGTAGACCGCAGCGATCATGACCGTTTCGAGCCCGACATGGCCGATTCGGCCCCATCCCCCGGCGATAATGCCAACCCCCGCCATCACCATGAGCAGAATCCCGAGCAGGCCGGACTGCGTGTGCTCTTTGTGCACATGCTCGAGGATGCGCTGGCGGAAGAAGACCAGGCCAAGCACAGCCAGGATCAGCATATTCGCCATGTTGGCGCCAAAGATGTCCCCCACGCCGATATCAGGTGCATCGAGCAGGGCGGCGTTGACAGCCGTGAACACTTCGGGAAGCGACGTGCTCGCAGCGAGCAGCACCGTTCCGATCCAAAGCCCGCCGAGCCCTGTCTCATCTGCGATCGTGTCGGCATGGCGGGACAGACGCGAGGCGACCAGAAAGATTAAGGCGCCTACCGACAGGAGAGCCAGGAAGGGGATGAGCGGACCATGACCCGTGAGGAGCCCCTGTAGGAACGCCTTCATAATTAACCGATCCCGGTCATGGCTGTCCCAACGTGGAAATGTTTTTTCGTAGAGGCATGGTCATCAAGACCGCCCTATTATACACACGACGGACCTCCCGACCTGCCCAAAGACGGATAACCGGATCACAAGCCCGTGCGTGAATGACTGCGAGGAAGATTGGGAAGTTTTGTCTCCCGCAGGAGCTCACATGGTGGGCTGTCGCAAGAGTCGGAGGCCATTCGCCACAACGAGTAGCGTGCTTCCTTCGTGCCCTACGACCCCGAGGGGGAGGGTCATCCAGCCGACGAGGGTCGAGGCGACCAGTCCGACAATCACGCATCCCGCGAAGGCGAGGTTTTGCAGGATCACGCGGCGGCATCGCCGGCTGAGCTCCAGCGCCCGCGGGAGCTTCGTGAGGTCGTCAGCCATCAGGACGATGTCCGCCGTCTCGAGTGCGACGTCGGTCCCTGCCCCTCCCATCGCCATACCCACAGTGGCTGCGGCCAGTGCCGGCGCATCGTTCACACCATCCCCCAACATTGCCACTGGACCGCGTGTCGCGATGAGTTCCCGCACAGCCGTCACCTTGTGCTCCGGCAGGAGCGTGGCCCGCCATTCCGAAATCCCAACCTCTGCGGCGACCGCCTTTGCCACCCGTCCATTGTCGCCGGTGAGCATCACCAGTTGGGTGACCCCTTGACGTCTCAGACTCTCTACCACCTGCCTCGCGCCCGGTCTGACCGTGTCGGCGACCACGATCAAACCCACCGGGGCTTCCGCTCCAACGACAACAACGGTCTTTCCCTGAGACTCTAGGGCCTGCACATGGGACGCAACCGCGGCATCGAGCGGCTCGCTCGTTTCCCGCATCAGGCCCGGGCTTCCCACCCAGATGCGCCGCCCTCCGACGATCCCGCGAATCCCGCGTCCCGGAAAGGTCTCGACCTCGTCAGCCGGAATGATTGGCACCCCGCGCGCCTGTGCCGCGTCGACCACCGCCCGACCGAGATGATGTTCCGAACGGATCTCGACCGCGGCGGCCAGGGCCAAAATCGTTTCGCCGTCTTCCTCTCCAAGCGGAATGACGTCTGTCACCCGGGGCCGTCCTTCGGTCAGGGTCCCGGTCTTATCGAGCGCCACAACCCGGACGCCCGCCGCTTGCTCGAGGGTCACGCCCCCCTTGAAGAGGATCCCCTCACGGGCCCCACCGGCAATCGCGGAAAGAGTTGCGGCTGGGATGGAGATCACCAGGGCACACGGGGACGCCACCACGAGGAGAACCATGGTCCGGTAGAGGGATGCCGTGAAGGTCCAGCCGAGGAAGAGCGGGGTGGCCAAGAGGAAAAGGACCGCAGCCCCAAGCACCGCCACTGTATAGTACCGGCCGATCCAATCGGTCAGATGCTGTGTCTCAGCTTTCTGGCTTTGGGCCTCCTCCACGAGACGGATCACTCGTGCGAGGGTGCTCTCGGAGGCCGGACGAGTCATCCGCACCTCTAAGACTCCCTGCTGATTGAGGGAGCCCGCATACACCGGATTACCCGGTCCCTTTTCGACCGGCACAGATTCGCCCGTGAGCGAAGATTCATCGACCCCTGACCGCCCCACGATCACTTGGCCATCGACCGGGATCCGTTCCGCGGGCCCGACGACCACCAGGTCACCCACCTGGAGGTTGGCAACCGGAATCCGGACCTCTTCGCCGTCTCGCCGGACGCGGGCCTCTTCTGGACTCAGCTCCATCAAGCTCACAATGGCCCGACGCGTCCGGGCCATCGCGTACGACTCCAGCGTGTTCGAGAGGGAGAAGAGAAACATCAGGATCGCCCCCTCCTGCCAGTGGTCGATTCCGGCGGCTCCAAGGGCCGCCGTCACCATGAGGAGGTTGACGTCTACCGTCCTTTCCCGCAGGGCTGCGATGGCGTTCCTAGTGCTGTAATATCCGCCGGCCGCGTATGCCACAACGAAAAAGGCCACCTGAGCGATCCAGGGAACTCCAGGGACAAACCCGAGGAGTGAGCCCGTTGCCAGGGCGCCCAGGCACACGGCGGTCAAGATCGTCATCCGCCGTCGCCCTGAGGCCCCGGCGTCCTTCTCCATGGCGACCCTCGGCGCAAAGCCGAGTTCCGCGATCCGCCGCTCCAGCTGGGCGCGGGTCCCGTCTGCCTCGACCTCGGCCCGGACAACCGAACCCGGAAAATCGACAACAAGCCACGGCACGCCCGGGACCCGCTTAAGGTCTCGTTCGAGTGAGAGAGCGCACTCGGTGCAGTTCATGCCGGCGAGACGAAGTGTGCAGTGTTCGTACCGCTTCCCCAGCCTGGCGCCGACCGCCTCTGCCACGTCTTCGACCTGTGCCAGTGAGATCCGTTCTGGAAGATACTCCAGGGTCAGGACCTGCCGTGCTGGATTCCAGGCCGCCGAAACCACGCCTCGATGGTCCAGCAGCGCCTGCCGCAAAAGCTCACCACAGGCCACATCTTTCGGTGCGATAGCGAGCGGAATCTCCACCTGCCGCGTCATTGAACAGCTCCGTTCACCCACATTTCTTACGGCTCTGTATCGGCCACTTACCCTTCCTCTGTATTCACGTCAACACATCCACCCTGATGATAACCCCGAATAACATGAGGGCACCAACGAGAATCCCCAGCCTGGCATCCCAGCAAGCCTCGTGCCGTTTAATCCGATCCATTGCGGCGGCAAATTCCGTGGCCTCAGCCGGGGCTCTATTCCATCTCTCCCCACCATCCGCCGCCCGTGGGTGTCCATGAGGGAACGATCAACACAGGGCACGGCGCCTGCTGCAGGACCTGGTCGGTCACGCTCCCCAAAAGGACCCGCGGCAGGCCGGTAAACCCACGCGTCCCCATGACGATACAGCCTGCGCGTATCTCTCCGGCCACGTGATCGATCTCGGCAGAATCCACGCCGGTGACAAGGGAATATTCAATCTGCTTGGGGCCGAGACCGAGGGTTTCGATTAAGGATTGCAGCCGCGTCTCGGCGTCTCGACGCACCGCAAGCGCTGCTTGTCGCATGGCCTCAGGGTCTTCTTCCCCCTTGGGAGGGACGACCTCGGACAGGACATGGATGAGCGCAAGGCGGACACCGAGCTTTCGCGCGAGATGCGCAGCGGCCCGGGCCGCATGGGTCGCCCCCTCGGAAAAGTCCACCGGAGCCAGGAGCGGACCAATCTCTGCTGCGGCTTTCTCAAATTTCCGGACGACGGCCACCGGAAAGGGGGCACTCTTGTACAGGCTCTCCGCAACACTTCCCAGCAGCACGCGAGTCAGCCCTCTCTTGCCATGGGTTCCCACCACGAGCATGTCGGCTCCGATCTCGCGTCTCGCTCCGACGATGGCCTCGACCGGGTCACCAACCTCTAGACGGGTGGTCCCCTGCACCCCGCACTCCGCGGCCGACGCCTGGGCAGACCGAAGGACTGCCTCGCCTTCCCCGCGTTCCTGCGAAGGAAGCACAACGTGTAACAGGGTGAGCGTGCCAGCCAACCGTTGAGCCAGCACTGCACCGAAGCGGACAGCCGCGCCAGATTCTGCCGACCCGTCCGTCGCCACGAGAATATGCATCGTCACTCCTTCCCTCGCGAAAGCGGAGCCTCGAATACGGCTTCCTTATCGGCCACGGCACGCAGGATGTCGCTCTCGGTAATCATCCCCACCAAGGCCTCCCCGTCCAGCACCGGCAAGCAGCCAATCTTGTTCCTGACCATCAGGTCCGCCGCCTTGGCAAATGACACATCCAGCACAGGATATAGCAAACATTTGTGGAAGCCAAGCGAATGTCCGGATACCAAGTGCAAGTATAACGCTCCCCAAGGCGGTATCCATACTCCCACACCATCGAGGATCCGATCCGTACAGGGATAAGCAGCTATAAGCTTCGTGACTTAGCTAATTTTAATGGGATAGGGATTCCAGTGTCACTGGACTGGTGTACGATGAAGGGTGGTGACGCCTGTCCGCGTGATGTAGTTGATACCGGTGTTAGAGGGACATCACGCCGACCGTAGCGGCATGAAGCCCGATCGTCAAGGAGAGGCTGTAGAAGGTAAGCCAGATCAGGACCGGGGTGACCACCTGGGCGACACGATTACGCAGGAGACCCTCGCCATATCCCCAGAACATCCCCAGTGCCCCGACGGCCAACACAAAGTGCATAAAGTCATAATAGCGGTGAAACGTGTACAGTGCGTAGTGGAGCGCGAGGTCCTGACCCAAAAGGTGAATCTCCAGTTCAGGCCGGGGTGTAGCGAAGATGTGTAAAAACGTGGCCACGAGGAACCAGATGATCAGCAGGCTGAGCCCGGTGAACAGGCGGACCGAGGCGAATGTCGTCCTATTTCCCAGGACCTCCCAGAGCCCAAGAAAGCTGATCGTCGCTCCTGCCCAGGCAATACTCAACGCCGCGGTCGTGACGAGCAGCAGTACAAAGGCCGTCACCGGCATAAAAAGATCGGGGAAAAATGGCCGCCCCACCCCCAGGACATACCAGGCGGGAGTTGTGACCACAATTCCCGTCACCGCCGCTAGGAGGAAGACTACAACACTGATGAAAAGGGGCCCCCACGCGTCACCCGTGAGGCCTAATTCCCTCAGGGTTACCGTCCTTCGAATCTGGCTCCCTTCCCCCAACAGCTCTCTTGTTCCTGCCATTGGCTCTCCTCTGTATGAACGGTATAACACCCTCTTACGTAGCCGGACGTCTATTCACATACCGCCCCACGAGCAAGAGGATTGCCATAGGGAGGCGGAGTATCCAGAAAAGAGCTAACTAATGAATTCTTCAACAAAAGACAGGATATCGGAAGATGGAGGGAGCCTTGACCTTGCCCGCAGCCTTAAAGGCCTCGGCTGACGGGCAACCCGAGGATCAACACGACGAGAGCGAACAGAGCGTTCGACCTGCAATGGTCCCCTCCAGGTGTTGTGTCTCTCCTCGGCATGAATGGATTCGGTTGACCAGGGACCGCCTCCGGGCATATATTCATCCGGGTGATGCAGGCTTTTTCGAGGTCTTCCCGAAGGAGACGGCGAAATGGGCGAGCTAAAGGTGCACGGGTTTCTCTACTACCGGGTTCCCCGAGGGTTGCGGACCCGCGAGGTAAGAAAGAAGGTTCACGACGCGGCGGAGGAAGTGCAGAAACTTCCCGGAGTGGTGGCGCTCTACCCGTATAGCCTTGTCGGGCTTCGAGCCTCGGCAGATGTCGGTTTCTGGGTGGCGGCGGAGCACATCGAGGCCTATCAGAGTGTAGGAAGCCGGTTTCTCCAGACCAATCTCGAACTCGCGGCGAGTCTCTGGGGTTTTTTGCGTCCTTCACAGTACACCGGCCAGAGCGGAATCAGCGTGGAAGTCCCGGGGAAACGAAAGCGGTTTCTGGTGGTGTATCCTTTTATTAAGACCCACGACTGGTACCAGCTTTCGACCGATGATCGCCGGGCTCTGATGAAGGACCATGCTCGGGTGGGACACTCGTTCAAGGAGATCGAGCAACTGCTCGTGTACTGCACCGGCATCGCCGACTCGGAGTTTGTGGTGGGGTACGAAATGGATGATCTCTTACACTTTTCCGAACTGGTGATGGCACTCCGGAGTACAGAGGGCCGGCCTTACACCCGCCGGGACACCCCGATCTACACTGGGCGGTTCGGCTCGTTGCAGGAAGTGCTGCAGGAGGTCTTCGGGGAGGAGGATTGAGAACGCGCGCTTATGTCTCAGGATCCCGCACGACTTCGTGAGATCTGTTTCTCCCTCCTCGAAGAGAACCGGATCATGACCTTGGCCACCTTCGGGGAGGAAGGTCCATGGGCGGCACCGGTTATTTACGCGTGGGAAACGCATTCCACATCGATTTCCCTTTATTTTATGTCTCGACTCTCCACCCGCCATGTCAAGAATCTCTTAGAAACACCCCATGTGGCTGCCGCCATTCATCCGAATGAAACCCGACCTCTTCGAGGTCTTCAGGCAGAAGGCAAGGTGGAAATGCTTCGGGGGAAAGAGGCCCTGCGTGTCATCAGGTTTTACCTCCGTCGGTTCCCCCTGGCCAAGAGGCGCTTTTCCATTCGCGCAGTCTTGGAGGAAAGCCTCGACCTCCGGTTCTTTCGATTCTCGCCAGAGCGGATCTTTATTCTTTCGGAGGAAGACTTCGGGTGGGGAAACCGCTACCTTCTTGAACTTCCCACCGGTGCGGTCTCCCAGGCGACGGGATGGGAGTAATATGCTCGGGAAAGTCAGGACCTCTGGAGTAAGGCATGGCCTATACCGGCATCCTCTTTCTGCACCTGCTTTCAGCCATCACCTGGGTCGGGGGGAACATCCTCTTCTTCGCTGTGGCCCCCCGCCTCCGGACGGATCCCGAGGGTGGTCCCGCCGCCCTTCGGGTGCTTGGAAGAACCTTTCGGGTCCTGTCCTGGATCGCCATGGCCATCCTCCTGACGACCGGAGCGTACTTTCTCGGCCAGGGCTGGGACTACCGAGCATGGCCCCTGTCTCTCAAGCTGGTCATCGTCGGAGTCGTCCTGCTGCTCAAGGTCCTGCATGATTTCTGGATCGCGCCGGCTGCCGCCCGCAAACGGGGCGGATTCTTCCACGCCGCGCTCTGGATCGGGCGGACCAACGTCTTCCTGGGTATTGTAATTGTGTACCTGTCAGTGTGGCGTTGAGGATCGGACACCAGGATGGGAAACATGCGTGACCGAATATTGAAGGCCGCCCGGTGCGAACCCGTGGACACCACGCCCATCTGGATCATGCGTCAGGCGGGCCGGTACCTCCCCGAGTACCAAGAGATCCGGAAAAAATATTCCATGGAGGAGATCTGTCGAACACCGGAGCTCACGGTGGAGGTTACGCTCCAACCGCTCCGGCGCTTCGATCTGGACGCAGCCATTCTCTACTCGGATCTCCTCGTCCCATTGTGGGGAATGGGAATTGCCTTTGACCTCGTCGAAGGGAAAGGCCCTGTCTTGCAGAAGGTTCTCACCCCATCTGAGCTGGCGGCTCTGCCCCCTTTAGATCTTTCCGCCCTGGAATTTACGTTCAATGCCATCCGTATCCTTCGGCGGGAGCTGGATCGTCCGTTGATCGGATTTACGGGGGGGCCTTTTACCTTCGCATCCTACTTGATCGAGGGGAAACCCTCGCGGGACTATCCCCAGACCCGGGCTTTTGTCCATGCCTACCCTCGCGAGTGGAAGGCGCTGATGCAGCGGCTCGCCGAGAACCTGTCCCGCTACCTCAGGGCCAAAATCGAAGCCGGGGTGCAGATGGTCCAAGTCTTCGACTCGTGGGTGGGAGTCCTTTCGCCGGAGGATTTCCGGGAATCGGTGAAACCCTACTTGATAGAACAGCTCGAGCAGGTGGGAAATGACGTGCCCCGGATCTATTTCAGCACCGCAAGTTCTCACCTCTTCCCGGAGTTCGTCACCTTGCCGGCGGAGGTATTGGGGGTGGACTGGCGCGTTTCTCTGACTCAGACACGGGGAATTTTTGATGACACGTTCGCTCTGCAAGGGAATCTGGATCCCAGCCTGCTCCTCGGTACCGAGGAGGAGATGTTCCTTAAGACGGCCAAGATTGTGGAGGAGGGACAGGCCCTTGCCGGACACATCTTTAACCTGGGGCACGGCATACTTCCCCCAACCCCGCCTGAGCAAGTGGACCGTCTGGTCGATTTCGTGCACACAAAGGGAAAGCGACGATGATCGGTGTGCTGCTCATGGCCTATGGAACACCGAGAAGTCTCGACGAGGTGGAGGCGTATTTCACCCACATCCGTCGAGGGCGCAAGCCCTCTGAGGAGGAGGTGGAGGAACTCAAGGAGCGGTATGAATCGATCGGCGGAGTGTCGCCCCTAACTGAAATCACGGAGTCGCAGGCCAAGAGGCTTCAGGAAATGCTGGATAGCAAGGCACCGCAACGCCTCCGAGTCTACCTCGCGATGAAACACTCCCCTCCCTTCATCCCCCATGTAGTCGAGCAGATGATCCGTGATGGCATCCGGGAGATGGTGGCCTTGGTCCTTGCACCCCACGAGTCCAAGATGATCATCGACGATTACATGAAGTATGCAAGAGACGTCCTGGGATCTGAACCGGACGTGAAAGTCCACGTCATCCGGACCTGGCACCTGAACGACAAGTACCTCTCGGCCTTACGAAAAAGAATTCAGCGGGAACTCGCGGCCTTTCCCCAGCCGGGTCCAGAGCAGACCATGGTGCTCTTTACCGCCCACAGCCTGCCCGAGAAGATTCTTGCGACGAAAGATCCCGATCCCTATCCCACCCGGCTCGAGGAAACAGCCCAGGCCCTGGCGTCGCACCCTCCCCTTCCCCATTGGCGCCGCGCCTATCAAAGTGCAGGGCAGACGCCGTTTCCTTGGCTGGGTCCCGACATCGTAGAGGTCCTGGAAGAGCTCAAAGCAGACGGGCATTCCCAGGTCCTCGTGGTCCCCATCGGCTTTGTGGCCGATCACCTCGAAGTCTTGTACGACATTGACGACGAGGCCCAGGAGAAAGCCCGAGAGCTGGGGCTCACTCTTCGCCGGACCGAGTCCCTCAACGCGGATCCCGAGTTCCTGGAGGGATTGGCGGACGAGGTGCTCCACGCGACCATCTCCATATCCAGCTAAGGTCACTCCTCCTTTCTCCGTCAGCCAAGGATTGCCCGCCTTCCCGACTCCAATGGCCGGATGGTCTGTCCCACCTCATGCCATTTGACCAAGCCAGATAAATTGGTTGACAACGGTCATTGGGTGATTCCAGAATACCTCATCTCATAGAGTCGTCTGCAACTGGCCCTGAAGGGTCGGGACCCTCACAATATGCCCACCTTCTCCGTGACCCTGAAGTCGGACGGAGGTATTGAGCCATGAAATTTCTCTGCGTGCCGTGCAACGAGCCGATGAAGATCCAAGGAGTCGAGGGACCCGATCAGGGATCACTCACTGTGGTCTTTCACTGTGCACAGTGCGCCTATCAGATCGCCCTCCTCACCAATCCGATGGAAACGCAGATGGTCAAGGCGCTCGACGTCCAGATCGGCGGAAACGCCCCACCGGCAGAACCGCTCGGCTTCACCCGATCGAGCCTCGCCAGCCAGCGGGAGGGAGCCATTTTGGGCGGGATACAAGAGACCGTCGAGGCGGCCAAGGAAACTGGTGGCTGTCCTTTTGCCGCTGTGGTCAGAGAAGCCGAAGGTGAAAGTGTCGTCTGGACCGAGGGAGCGGAACAACGGCTCCAGCGTACCCCTGGCTTCGTCAGGTCGTCGGTGAAGAGTGCCATCGAGGGATTTGCAAAAGAGTAGGGACACGGGACTGTTACCGAGGCCGTAATGGACGAGGCACGGGAAGCGATTGGCATGTAGAGCTCGTGAGCGTATCAAAATAGATGGGGAAGGCTCACATGGGTGAGCGAGAAGACGATATCCAATGGACCGAGGAGAGCCTTCAGCGAGTGGAGAAGGCTCCCGGCTTTGTCCGTGCAGGGATCTACAAGCTCATGCGCAAACGGGGAAAGGAACGGGGGCGGAAGGTCATTACCTCGGAGTTTTTGACGGAGATTCGAAACGAGTCGATGCTCCGGGTGGCGAAGAGCATCAAGGGCTTCGGCTTCGAAGAGCTCAGCATGGATGCCTTTGAAGTGGCAAAGCAGAAGATGCGGAAGCTCCCCAGGAAGGTGACGGTCATCGAGCAAATCAAGACGTTCTTAGGTGAGAGAACGCAGAGCAATGACATGATCATTGCCAAGTTTACGCGTTACCTGCAGATGATGCCAGAGAAAGGGCTTCCCTGGTCTGAGGAAGCCTTATCACGGGTGCAGAAGATCCCTCCTTTTGTCCGAGAGATGGCCAGGCAAACGATCGAAGAGGAAGCGAAGAAACGGAAGGAAAAGATCGTCACCCCCGAGGTAGTCGACCATATTCTCACCCAGTTTTCACAGGTTCCCTGTCCCGAGGGTGAGAGGGCGGACGAAGCTACCCAGACGGGGACCCCCAGGACTGAAGGGCCGTTACAAGGGATCACGATGCCGTGGACGGCCGAGGCGGAGGAACGGCTGAGGAGAGTCCCGGTCCCCTTTATCCGCCGAACGATCATCCAGAGGGTGGAAGCAGCTGCCAAAGCGAAAGGCCTCGAAGTCGTTGACTTAGAGGCCTATGAAGCCGGTATCACCGAGGGGCGTTAATACCCCATTTCTCCTGGGGCAAGACACGCATGCCGCGACATTAATGCCCCAAGAAGTCTTTGCCTTTCTTCTCGAACAGTTGCATTGAAAAATAACAATACCTAGCCTGCCAAAATATATTAGTACTGTCAGACCTCAGACCCAGACCTGCTTATGGACATTTCTGCCCCGGTTACCGGTTCCTCCTTTGGATGGTACCCCCCCTTCGATTCAGAAAATCTGCTAGAGAAAATGATCCAGTCCGAGGAATTGGTCTGCTGAATGGTAGGGCGGGGACAGGCGATCAGGACGCTTCACGATCGCCCGAGGATTCCCGTTTCCCGGAGATCCCGAGCTCTTTCATCCGCTTTCGTAGGGTGTTCCGGTTGATCCCCAACAGCTGTGCGGCCTTCAGCTGATTCCCGCCTGCCCGCTCCAAGGCGGCCTGTAGCAGGGGTCGCTCCACAAGCGCAAGGACATGTTCGTAGAGCTGTCCCTCTTTGTCATCGCCAACGCGTCTTAACTCTGCCCGCACTTCGCGCGTGAGTCCACCTGGGGTTGCAACATCCTCGGCCCCCGCAGGGCGGGTAGCGGCCTGCAGGGACTCAGGCAAATGTTCCGGAAGAATGAGGCGTGTCCGCGAGAGAAGGCAGGCCCGCTTGATCGCATTCTCGAGTTCCCGGACATTGCCAGGCCAATGGTACCGGAGGAGGCACTTGATGGCTTCCGGAGAGATTTCTTTGCCGTCACCTCTCGCATAAAGCTGAAGGAAATGGGTAATCAGCACTGGGATATCCTCGCGACGTCCGCGGAGCGGCGGGAGCATGATCGTCACTACATTCAACCGGTAAAACAGGTCCTCCCGGAAGAGACCTCGTGCAACCAACGCCTGGAGGTCTCGGTTCGTCGCGGCCACAATCCGGACGTTCGTGGTGATGGGAACCTCACCCCCTAATCGCTCGAAGCGACGCTCCTCGAAGATCCGGAGAATCTTTGTCTGCAGCGCCGGGTCCATCTCGCCGATCTCGTCAAGAAAGATGGTTCCCCCATCGGCCAGCTCGAATTTTCCCCGACGGGTGGTCAACGCCCCGGTAAAAGCCCCTTTCTCGTGGCCGAAGAGCTCGCTCTCGAGCAGATCTTTGGGGATGGCAGCACAGTTGACCGTCACAAAGGGACCATCATGTCTCGGGCTATTCTTGTGGATCGCCCGGGCAATGAGCTCCTTGCCGGTTCCACTTTCACCCTCGACAAGGACGGTCGCATCGCTGTCGGCCACCTGACCGACCAGCTTGAACACTCCTTGCATCTCAGGACTCGTTCCCACGATCTCGTCCAGTTCCTGGCGGTCCTTGAGTTGTGCCTTGAGCCGGTTCAGTTCGCGCGTGAGACTCTGAACCTCTAAGGCCCTGCGGACGAGCAGGGTGAGCTCCTCAAAATCGAAGGGCTTGGTGATATAGTCGTACGCCCCCCGCTTCATGGCCTCGACCGCCGCCTGAAGGCTCCCAAAGGCGGTCATGACGATCACCATGGCTTCGGGATGGCGGTCCCGCATCAGGGAGAGGGCCTCCAGCCCGTCTAGGGTAGGCATCTTGATGTCCATGAGCACGAGATCGGCGCTCACCCGCTCGGCCGTGTCCACTGCCGCCTTCCCATCCGAGACCGTGTAGACAGCGTACCCCGAGCGCTCCAGGGCCTTTTTCAACGTCCAGCGGACACTCTCTTCATCATCCGCCACGACAATTTTTACTTTCGCGACCTCCGACACATTCTCTCCTGGGTCATGAGCAGTCAGCTATCAGCAATCAGCAGTCTGCTAAAACCCTTTCTATCCCTTGCTGACAGCGGACAGCTGACGGCGGACTGCGTCTCACTGTGTTGCGAGCGGAAGGAGGATGGTAACCGCGCATCCCCCCTCTTCCGCATTATTGATCTCCATGGTTCCCCGGTGATCCCCCACAATCCGATGGCAGAGGGCCAGCCCGAGGCCGGTCCCCTTTGGCTTGGTGGTAAAGAAGGGGTCGAAGAGGTGTTGCCGGGCCTCGAGCGAGAGACCAGGACCTTGATCGATCACTCTCACCGCCGCCACCGACAGCCCAAAGCATCGTGGAGAGCGTCGTTCATACCCAGTCTCTAAGGTGAGCGCTCCTCCCCCCTCCATCGCCTCGGCCCCATTCCGGATGAGATTGAGAAAGACCTGACGGATCTGGTCGGGATCGGCAGCGATGAGGGGAACCTGGGGATCATAGATGCGGCGAACCGTGATGTCTCGACGCATCAGTACTGGCTCCTCGAGAGCCAGGAGCTCTTCTAGAATCTGATTGACATTGCATTCCACCACGCGTGGAGGGCTAGGTTGGGCGAAGGCGAGCATCCCCTCCAGGAGCGAATTCAGCCTATCCACTTCTCGGATGATGATGTCGGTATATTCCTTCAGGGAAGGAGGGAAAGAGGACTCCGCCTCAATGAGCTGTGCAGCTCCCCGGACCCCCATCAGCGGATTACGGATCTCATGGGCAATACCTGTGACCAGTGTTCCCAGGGCCGTGAGGCGCTCTGCCCGGCGGACCTGATCTTCCAGCTCTCGAATCCGCGTGACGTCCCGAAGGAGCAGGACTCCCCCCCGGGCTTCTCCGCCTTGGTCAGCCAAAAGGGAGGCGATGGCGCTCACTGAGACCTTTCCCAGAGAGGTCACCACGCTGGCCTCGTGCTCTGCATGAGCCCGCCCGGTCTCAAAGGCGCGATCGACGAGGGCGATGAGGGGAGAGGAATCCCCCAAAAGGCTCGCGAGAGGCTTGCCGTGGGCCATGGTGGCCGAGATCCCCAGCAGCTCTTCCGCTGCCGGGTTAAGCGAGGTGACCCTCAGTTCGCGGTCGACCACGACCAGCCCATCCTGCAGGCTCCCCAGGAGGTCCTCGTAATAGGTTTGCATGTTGGTGAGGGCCTGCTGGATTTTTTCGACTACCTTTTGTTCTCGCACTGGCCGTCTCCTCTCATCCTTTCCGGGACACCCGAGGCCATCATAACCTAACTTGTTGCGGCGATACAAGCCAGCACACCCGTATCGGCCGACCACACCGCTCTGGATTGATACAGCGGCTCTCCATGCCATTGCCTACCTTGACAGTCCTGTGGGGCCATGATACAAAATCGGGGCTGCTCGCTCTCGCATGTGTGGTCTACGCCCTCTTTCCATCGAGAGGCGTCGGCTCAGCCCCGAAACGCACAACGACGAGGTAACATGCCCCCCCCTTTCCCTTCCTTTAAATCGAAAGAGGCCCTTCAGGTCCTCTTCCGCCCGAGTAGCGTGGCCGTGATCGGAGCCTCTACCGCGCCGGAGAAACTCGGGTACCAGATTTTCAAGAACCTTCTTGACGCGGGCTTCCCCGGCAAGGTGCATCCGATCAATCCCAAAGCTCCCGAGATCCTCGGATGCCCGTGCTATTCCAACATAGACGCCGTCCCCGATCAGGTCGACCTGGCCGTCATCATCATCCCCGCACCGCTGGTCGCCGATACCATTCGACGGTGTGGTAGCCGGGGGGTGAAGGGGACTATCGTGATCAGTGGCGGTTTCAGCGAGACCGGACCCGAGGGAGAGGTACTGCAAGAGCAGTTGGTCCAGGCCGCCCAGGAATCAAAGGTGGCGGTCATCGGACCCAACTGCCAAGGGGTCAATAACCCTCACCATCCCCTCTGCGCGTCTTGGCCCCTCCTCACCCGGCGAGGTCGGGTAGCGGTTATCTCTCAAAGCGGGACCGTCGGGGCAGCCCTTATGGACTGGGCTTCCCAGGAAGAGCTGGGGGTTTCCACCTTTGTGAGCCTGGGGAACAGGGCAGATGTGGACGAGGCCGATCTCATTCACTACTTTGCCCAAGATCCCAATACGGAAACTATCGCGATATACATGGAGGGGGTCAAGGCCGCCCCCAAGTTCCTCGAAGCCGTCAGGCAATGTCAAAAGCCGCTGGTGATTTTGAAGGCGGGACGGACCCCCAAGGGACGTAAGGCTGCCGAATCCCACACCCGATCCCTGGCGGGTCGCGACGAGGTGTACGAGGGAGTCTTCCGTCAGTTCAGCATTCACCGGGCAAACGACTTAGAGCAGCTGTATGACTTCAGCAAGGCGCTCTCCTACCTCCCCCGCCTCAAGGGCCCCCGGCTTCTCATCATCACCAGTTCGGGAGGCTCTGCAATCCTGGCCACCGATGTAGCAGAGATGACGGGGCTCGACGTCGCGTCCCTTCCCGACCAGGTTGCGCAGAGACTTCGGGAAGTCCTGCCAAAGCATTGCATTGTCGGTAACCCCTTGGATCTCACCGGAGATGCCACGGCACAGATGTACCGGCAGGTGGTGGAGGCCGCCGCGTCCCACTTCGATGCGATCGCCCTGATCTTTGGCGATCCGATTCCTGGAGCCTCAGAGGTGGTCGGTGGGGACCCCCTCCAACTCGTGATCTACCTCGGCGGGGCAGAGGTGGAGCGGCAAGAGCGACTGCTCTTTCACCGAAAAGGTATCCCTGTCTTCCCTACTCCTGAACGTGGAATTCAGGCCCTGAGCCACCTCCTCTGATAGGGAATCATCATGGCACTTGCCTTGGGGAGAGCCATTCAGGAAGGTCGAAATCTCCTGGAGCCGGAGGCTTACGAACTTCTCGCCTCTTACGGCGTATCGGTCCCCTCCCACCGGTTGGTCAGCTCGGCCGAGGAGGCCGAGGCGGCGGCGACTGAGATCGGCTACCCGGTCGTGACCAAGATCGTCTCCCCGGACATTCTGCATAAGACCGAAGCTGGCGGGGTTCTCTTGAACCTGAACGATGCAGCCAGCGTCAAAGCAGCTTACGGGCAGATCACAGAGCACGCCCGGCAGGGCAAGGCAGCAGTTCGGGGTGTTCTGATCAGCCGGATGGCCCCTCCGGGCACCGAGGTGATCGTCGGTCTCACTCAGGATCTTCAGTTCGGGCCGGTGGTGATGTTTGGCCTGGGGGGAATTTTCGTCGAGGTCTATCAGGATGCCAGCTTCCGGCTCATTCCACTGGCCGAGCGGGATGCAGCCGCCATGATCCACGAGATCAAGGCCTTTCCCTTACTCCAAGGCGTGCGGGGGAAAAAGCCCGCAGACCTTGAGGCCCTCACCCATCTCCTTCTGAAGGTGTCACAGATCGCCCAGGAGAATCCCGAGATTTCCGAGATGGACCTGAATCCGGTTCTGGTCTACGAAAAGGGCCTGAGCGTCGTGGATGCCCGGGTTCTCCTCCACCAAAGAGCTCCCACCGCCTAGCCGGAGACCGATCACTCACCACCACCAGGCTTTACCATCGAGGTGATGACCTCCTTTAAGATGCCGGCCCGTTCTTTCAGCTCTCGCAGGCGGGTGATCTTGGTCATCAGATCTCGTTCCGCATCGACCGCGGCTCCGAGGAGGTCGCCATACTTATGGAGCGCCTCCTGGTACACCTCGTCCTGAAGGGTCCGAATCCGCCCCCGCAGTTCTTCCACGGTCCCATGGCGGCTGCCCTCCATTACTTCTCCACTGATGGCCTGCATTTCTTTTGAGAAATGACCGAGAAGATCCGACAGTCCCGCAGCCAACACTTCCACATTCTCCATCTCCCCCTCCTCTTTGGTTCCCTTCTTTTCGACCAAACCTCCCGGTAAATCCACCGTTGGACCTCATACTTGATTCACACCTCTACCTATGGTCGCCCCCATATAACGTACGGCCTTGAGAAGCATGTGATGAAAAAACGGCAACTTACTGATATGCGAGGTGAGGTATACGAGTCAGTCTAATACGTTGGCGCGGTTCTTTGGCGACTTACCCTCAGGAGAGCTTCACGCTGCGGCAGAGTGTATGTTGGGACGCGGCAAATTGTCAACAATTTTCAAAGTTCGTCGCTGTCTCAATTTGAGATAATTTGAAGAGGGAATGCCACTCAAGCTGAGAGTTCGTTTTCTCCAGGGTCCTTTAAGGAAAAATGCCGATGGGCGGACTCGAGCGGCGAGGTTTTTCGACTGGCGGCACGGTGGTGGTGGGAATGAACTTTGGTGCGGTGAGAAAAACCGGGGCCGCGGGGAAGATGAACCCTGTCCAGGCGGAATGAAAATATGCGAGGGGAGGGGAGGAGGGCGATGGAGAAGAATCGTTGGAGCCTTTCGATAAGTGCTGGTGAGGAAGGGGGGATTACGCAGATTAAAGATGCCTGAA
>JAPUFX010000171.1 GCA_027293415.1 Candidatus Methylomirabilota bacterium | reverse complement strand
TTTCTCGGTCACGGGTGCGATCGCCTTGGTGAGGCCCGAGCTGTACGGCCCCAGCATGAACTTAATGCCGTCCTGTACGATCAGCCGTTCAGCGAGCTGCGCGCCACGCGCCGGTGTCGACTCGTCGTCGTAGTACTTGATATCGATCTTGTAGGTCTTTCCGCCGACTTTGACGCCTCCCATCTCGTTGAGCCGCTTTTTGGCCAACTCGTAACCGTTTTTGGTGTGTTTGCCGTTGGTCGAGTACTTGCCGCTAAACGATAGGGCGGCTCCAAAAACGATGGTGTCGCCTACGACTTTCGCGCTGGCAGGCATTACTACGACAAGAACCAACGCGGCAGCAGCCAAGCCCACGCAGGTAAAGTTCATGAATTTTTTCAACATGATTCTCCTCCTCATGGCTTTGTTAGCACACTACCCGATCTTCCCGAAAGGAAGTCCCGGGTCAGGCCGTCTCTCACAAACCACGCTCGCATTATCACCCCCCATATAATGTTGAGTTGAAATTCGTATTTCAATGTCTCGGGCTTGTGGACCAGCGAGCCCTCGACCACCACCCCCCTGAGCCGGATCCGCTGGCTCCCCCGTACCGCCGCCTGCGCCTGCAGTTCGCTCGGCGTGTAAAAGTAGACCAAGGCCTGCTCGGTCCCCGTCCAGATCAGGTAGCCGCACGCCCCCCGATGATTACCCCACCAATCAGCAGCCGTCGGGTCCGCCCACTCATGGAACCTCCTCAGCCCGCGCTGCCGCCGCCCGGTCTAGCTGCGCCCGCCACTTCCGAAGCCATACCCCTAGACTCCACCGGTACCCGACCAGCGCGAGCGCGCCACCGGACCATGGACCTGCGGGTCCAAGACCGCTGCCCGATGGTCCGCCTGGAACCGAATGACACCCTCTTCGTACAATCCCTGTACCTCTAGTTCCCCCGGGCGATTTCCCCGAACCCCGCCGGGCCAGAGCCGAGGAGGAGGAGGAAGGAGGGTTCGGCGATGGGGGCCGGGGGGACCGCATCGGCCCGCATGATGACTTCGCTTCCGTCGGTAAAGGTGGCCCTAAGAACAATCCGGCCCCTATTGTTTTTGGCTTCCAGTCCTCGACCGAGCCCCACAGGGCGTCCCCCACGCGGCTGTTGAGACGCCTCGACGACCGAGAAGGGCTTTCGAACGTGAGATCGCTTCAGTTTTACGCTATACCGTTACAAAGCGACGGGAGAACGCCCGGTCAGCCGCTCCAGGGCCTCGAGGTAGCGGGCCCTTATTTGGGCGACAACTTCCGGCGGGAGCGCAGGGCCCGGGGGCCACTCGTCCCACCCCACCGCCTCCAGATAGTCGCGGATGTACTGCTTGTCGAAGCTGGGCTGAGGCCGGCCTGGCACGTACCCGTCCTTGGGCCAGAACCGGGAAGAGTCCGGGGTCAGAACTTCATCGATCAGCATCAACTCGCCGGTTTCGTCGTCAAAGCCGAACTCGAATTTTGTATCAGCGACGATGATCCCACGCTCCGCGGCGAAAGCGTGCGCCCGCTCGTAAATCGCTACGCTAAGGTCCCGCACCCGTTCCGCTACCTTCGAGCCGATCCGGACCGCCGCTTGGTCAAATGTGATGTTCACATCGTGCTCGCCGTACTCCCCCTTCGTCGAGGGGGTAAAGAGCGGGGGATCGAGGCGCGACGATTCGACGAGCCCGGCGTGGACCTTCATGCCGCAGACCGATCCGGTCTGCCGGTACTCCTCCCACGCCGAGCCTGCGAGGTAGCCCCGGACGATGCACTCCACCGGGAGAGGGTTTGCCTGCCTCACCAGCATGCTCCTGCCAGCGAGTAGCGGCGGGTAAGGGCGGCAGGGCGGTGGAAACTCCTCGACGTCCGTCGAGAGGAGGTGGTTCGGGACGATATCGGCGGTCCGCTCGAACCAGAAGCGAGAGAGCTGGGTCAGGATCTTCCCCTTGTCGGGGATCGCAGTGGGGAGCACGACGTCGAAGGCCGAAATCCTATCGGTGGCCACGATCAGGAGCCGGTCGCCGAAATCGTAAATGTCTCGCACCTTTCCTCGCCTCGGGGCCGGGAGGCCCGGCAGATTCGTCTCCATCACCACAGTTTCCTCTGCCACGTCTTTCGGTGTTCCTTTCCTACGTTGTTCTGCCATTTCTTCTCCTCACCCCCGCGTGTTAGATTCCCGACGCATGACCCGCCTAGACCGCCCTGGCCATCATAACCGGGGGAGTGGATAAATCGTGGCGATTCCCGTGGTGTCTTTGCGGCACGGGCCGCAGAGACGATTGCCTAGCCCGAGGCTCTCGAACGGCCGCTCGCACCTCAGGCAGGGAAGCACCCTCCAAACACTTCTCCGGTGATTGAAGGACACCAAGTACCTCCCTTTTCTCTTCGAGGGCGTCCGCCTGGCCCATTTGGAGCCGTCGCTCGTCAGGATCCTCGTTGTCATCGCACACTCCCACTCCTCGATCTGACCGCTCCCCTGATAGCCTCGTTACACCGTCAAGCTCGGCGTCTCGTTCCTTCTCGCTCTTGTCATGGCAGGGGAGGCAGTACGCAGCATCGGGCATCGCCTCGAGCCGCTTGGCAGGGATATCCATGCCACAACCTTCGCAGATCCCGTAGCTCCCATTCATGAGCTTCCGGTAGGCCCTGTCCAACTGGGCGACCCTCGCGAGGAGCTTTTCCCGGGTCGTCCACTGCAGGTCATTTCTGAATGAATCTGCCGCCATGTCAAGCATGTCGGTGTTCCTGACATGGCCCTCATGTGTGTTCCGAATCGCGGGGGACGTGTCGGACCCGTCGAGGCGGAGGAATCGCTTCCTCAAGCTCCTCCTCTCCTCGAGTAACCTCCTTACGAGGGCCTGCGTGACCTCCCGTTTCCCCCCGATGGGTTCCTCTTTCATCTCTCAGTACGTTCTTGCTACTTCTGCCCGCCTGACGCTTAAGGACCAGACGATCGCCGGCCCCCGTCTCGGAGCCTCAGGGCAACCGCGGCCATTCTCACGGTTCCCGCTCTACCGCCGCCGCCGCCTCTCCCAGCGTCAGGAAATACACGCATTCGTTTCGGGAGAGATCGATGACCACACGTGGATCCACCATACGGCGCTGGCAGGCCCCCTGAATGACGACCCGCAGGAGCGGATAGAAGTTTTCAAAGATTCGCTCGTAGTAGGTGGTCAGGACCTGCCGATACTTCCAGCGTCCCACCATGGCTGCCTCGGCCTGCGACAGGAAGCCCCGGATGTGGAGGACGATCAGCTCCGACTGTTGCACCACCGCAATCACCTGTGGATTGACTCGGAGCTTGGACTGGAAGAAGTCACGAGCGATATCTGCCAACCGTTGTTCAAGGCTGTAGATCTTCATCGCGGAAGCTCCTCTTCCGGTACCGGTCTGATCCCCATCAATGAAGCGAAACAAAAAGCCGGTACCCCGTATTAAGGCACCGGCTCACCTTCCAGCTGGCTTCCCCACTTCTGGGGTGCCCTCTGACCAGTCCGCCTGGGAACCCTCAGATCTGCTTTCTACGCCGAGGCCTCGCCCTGGCCTCTTTCGCCCACTCCAGCACTGCCTTCCCAGAAAATAAATGGGCCGACATCTGCTCCCGTTGGGATTCGAGATCGACCCCCGCTGCCCCCGGCCGCCCTTTCAGGACTGCCGCTGGCCCCGTTTGCTCTTCAACGTATCAGTTATTGAGAGAAAAGCACCTTCCTCTTCGACTGTCAAGCTTTTTGGAAAGCCCTCTTCAGGGGCCAACGGTCCCTTCCCTCTTGGTAGAACTGTCTCTCGAGGTCTTCGCTGACGACGAAGAGAATGATCCTCTCCCCCGTCCTGGTGCTCAGATCCGAATGCATGCTGATGACATCGCAGCCGGCCAGATCTTTCATGACCCGGTACAGCAGCTCCCGGCCACCTTCCAGCAGCTTTGCTCGTACCTCCTTCAGCAATTCGATCCCCTCGACCTTGATCAACTGCTGCTCCGCCGGAGTCAATATTCCCTTGAGCCTCACCAGAATCATGTCCCGGACCACATAGGTTCTGGCGTCCGCAGGTCCACGGCCCATGTACTCCAGCTCGAATTTGATGAGAGCTTTGCTGATTTCGGCTTCGAGCTGTCCCTTAGTCCGCTTCGAAACCACCTCAGACCCCTACTATCTTTGGTCTTGCACCTCTTCGGAGAAGGCATCCGCGGACGAAAACACCTGGAAGATACCTCACTCGCCCTCGCGGGTCAACTCTTCGTATGCTGGGGGGAACAATACGGTCGAATCAGCTCCGGCTTCGCCCTCGCGCTTGCTGTCTTTCATACTTGAGCCAGGAGAAGGCTGGGAGGTGGGAAGTTTTCGGCATGCGCGAGAAGGGCGCTCCTTTGGCGCGGCTACGGGGGAAAACGAACAAACAGGGGGGGGCAGGGAAGCATCTAGATAGGGCCGGGAGGCACAATCTCCCATAAACAACCGCTCGGTTCTATATGCCGACCCATTTGTTTGTGCTCAGTCTCCCGTGGCGGGCGACCGGAGGTGGCTATAGGGGCATGCGCGTGCCTACGGAGCCGCTAGACTTTTCCTTCTTCCAGCATGTCGAAGCAGCAGGAAGCTCACCGGGGGCGTCAGCTCTTGCTACCATGCTGCTACCACAACACCCCGCACCAGGAGCACCCAGGCGCACCATCGGTCAGTCCAAATCCTCGGGTTTTTGTGGGGATAGGTCTTCCTAGGTCTGCTCAGGTTGTTCCGGGGGATAATTCGTAATCAGCAGGTCGGCGGTTCAACGCGGTCCGGTGGCTATATGGTGTCCATTTGGTGTCCAGAACTGGCAGAAGAGAGGGTAAAGTAGAGACATAAAGGAAAGCGCGAAGGTGTCGATAAAAAAGGGGATTGCAGGTTTGGCGCGGACTTCCCTGCAACCCCCTTTTTCGACTTAGGAAACCTCTGCTCTGTCCACCTGAGCTACAGGCCCATGAGCATTTCGGGCGGCCACCTCTTCCGGTGTTGTGAATAGCATTGTGGAACAAGCCGCTCGACGGCTTCTGCCTTATCCATCATAATTCCTTTCTGCTCCCATACGTATACTTCAGATATTCAAAAAGTACGATTACGCCACAGATAACAAAAAACCCGATTATGAACCTGGACAGGCTCAGCCCCTTCACACCGCCAGCAAGGTATATATCCACATCCTCTCCTTTGTTGGGGGTCCAACAATGCTTCCATCAAACATACACTGAGACCCAGCGCCGTTCTCCATCGTAAGGGATTGGAGGGCCTTCCGCAAGACGGATTTGTGAGGCTACGTCTGGTGAGAGAGGAGTTGGCGTCTTTCTCCAACACCGTCGAGGTTCACCGCTTCAGGTCGACGATGTCCCTAGGTGAGTGACTCGGAGTGAGCGGCTTGAGGTTGCTCCCTTCCAAAGCAGCAGGTACGGGTGAGATTTTGGAGGGTCTTTTACTTATAGGGTCTCGGGCTGGAGGTCCTCAACCGCCTGCTTGAGGATCCGATCCACTTCCGCCACAGAAGCATCCGTTGCCCTGAGCATAAGCGCAAGGACCCTTCCGAAGATACCCATAGGGTAATGGGTGACTTCGATGCCGTGTTTCTGAAGGGTAAGCGCCACTTGTCGGGCGAACAGCCGACGCGCCGTTTCTCGAGGCTGGCCAGGCACGGGCAGTTCTTGCTTTTGGGCGATCTCAAGGGCATGCTGGAGGGTATTGAGCTGGAGTTCCAGATTTCGGAGGAACAGGCCTGCATCCGGACGCTCCTGCTCCAGGAGTATCGTGGAGATGAGATCGGAGGTGTCCAAATCGGTAACACTCAAGAGCAGCCTCAGGCGCGTCAACGCAGCATACCTTTCATCTAACGCCATGCGAATTTCGCTGGGCATCCTCTGTCGCCGTTCCTGGACAGACCAGGTTTTGAATAGAGCCGCCCAGTGCTCGAGCTCGGCCACTAAGTCCCCGTTATGTCCCATATGGGACCGCAGTTCGCGGCGTGTGTTGGCATCGAAAGTCAAGAGATCTAAGGAATCCTCGCTGTCGTACCGAACCTTCGACTTCACTCTTGTCATCAGAGCCTCCCTCCTCTATCTTTCCCGTAGACTTTGAGCACCCACCTGGCTTTCCTGGTATCCTCTGACGAATTTTTCTATCCGGTCCAGGCCATTGGCTGTCTCTTGGCGGCTGCTCTGCACGATCTGCTGCAGCTTCCCGATCTGGGCCCGGATATCGCCACCGGCCCGTTGATAGGCCAGAAGCGAAATCACCAGAGCTGCCGTACTCATGAGCAGGGTGATAAACGTCAAAGCACGCGAAATCATATTGTGTCATCCTCCGTCGGTGTTAAACGAAGTCAGGGAAGAAAGGGGGTCGAGACTTTCATCAAGTAGTCGTCGGGCATCTTCTGAAACTGCCGAAAACTCGAGCCCCGTCCGATAAACATGCTCGCGCTCGCCGGTGGGGCGAACCTCATAGCGGTAGATTGCCGATCGGACTACGCGGCACCTCAGACTGACCTCCTGCCCATCGATAGAAAGCGTCAAAAACGAGAGCGTCCCGGGTCGGACGAGATTCGAATGTTCGATCAATGCCCCCCCCGGACTCATATCGAGGATGGAGGCCTCGTGGTTGGAGGTAATCCGCCCAGTGAGCCTCTTCCCCAATTGACACCGCAAATGGCGTCGCCTGTCTCCTGTTTCCATGTGCATGAGCCTCCGCGTGCTTTTTGAGCTTACTCTCTTTCTTTCCGTCAGGTGAGAAAAGGATCTTCCATGTCTCCCACCATGAAGTCGAACGCAAATCCTCCTCTCGCGCGGGTGCCTACTGCCAGTTCGAATCATCCACGTCAGGCACATCAGGACCATAAGGAGGAACATCTCCGACGAAGCTGACCGATTCGTTTCCCCTCAGGTTGTCAGGCGTAATGGACCAGGTTCCGCGGCAGGTAGTACTGACCAGCTCATGGGTACTCTTTGGTCCCACGAATATCCGGGTATAGATGCTCCCGACTCCGCCGAGGACGCAGAAGACTGTCTTGAAGGGGAAATAGATTATTGACCCTACCACACTTCCAGTCCCGAGGCCGATCTGCTCCAGGGTGCTTTCATCGGACTTCGCCAAACCCACCGTGCTTTGTGCGACGAGGAAGAACCCCACGACAATTGCCACGATCCATTTCATCTCGTCTTACCTCCTTTTCCCCGTTCCTTGCACCATCCCTATCCTGCCCTCCAATAGGTGCGATCACTCGTAGCGAATGCCTGGGAAGACATAATCTTTTATGCTAATATATATAGTCAATATGTGTATGTCAAGAGAAATTTGACAAGCCCGGTCATTTGATATACCTTAGTGAAATCATGGCAGGGGAAAGCAGCGCCAGAAAGGTCGGTCGCAGAATTCGAGGCGTTTTGGGGGCCAAGGGGTGGCGTAAGGCAGACCTGATAGCCCGTTCAGGCCTTAAGCAGGCTTCTGTCTACGAGTGGCTGCGAGGTGAGTCCGAACCTCGAGGCGAGGCGCTCAGCAAGCTTGGCCAGGCCCTCGAGGTTTCAACCGACTATTTGCTGGGATCAGATATGACGTACGACGAGTTAAGCCCAGGAGAGGTTGCAGCACGAGAAAGCCTGCGCTTGTGCCTTCGAGATCTCGGTATCGGTCCAGCCCACGCTGAGTACCTGTTGTACCAGGAACTCGCCGCCAGTGAAGGAGCCCCAAAAACCGTCACGGGGTGGCACGATCTCATCACAAAGGTTCTACCAAAAGTGAATGAGCACGTCAGAGCGAGGACGCGAAGCCGTGAAGGTGACAGGGCTGGCCGGGTCCTTCCGCTGAAAGCGAAGGGAACGTCCCGGGCCGAAGGAAAGAAATCAACTCCCTGAGGATGGTCCTGAGAGATTAATATTGGATAAGTGAGAAAAGGGGATAATTGTCAAGCTTTTCTCGCCCCTTGAGAAATGTCAACTCGACCAGGAAGGTCAGCTCCATAATCTCACCACCCAGCTTCTTCACCAGGTCGACCGCCGTCATCACGGTTCCCCCGGTTGCCAGCACGTCGTCGGCGATGAGGACCCGCATTCCCGGTTGAATAGCGTCCTCATGGATCTCTAGAGTATCTGTACCATACTCCAGTTGATACACCGCCTGGTGCGTCTTAAAGGGGAGCTTTCCTGCCTTTCGGATCACCACATGCCCCAGGCCAAGTTTGTACGCCAAGGCGGAGGCGATAATAAATCCCCGCGCTTCGATGCCCACGACGACGTCAATCCCCCGGTCTCGATACCGATCTCCAATCAGATCGACCGCCGTCCGGAAGGCCTGCGCATCTGCAAGTAGAGGGGTAATATCCTTAAAAACAACACCCGGTTTAGGGAAATCTGGAATATCGCGAATTTTTTCTTTGAGGTGGTTGATCGTGTCCCCCATAGCCTGGTTCCTCTATCCTCCAAAAAAGCGTACAGCGAACCCGGAGAACCGTCCTGTATGGGGCCCCCAGGTCTCCTCTACCCTCTCCACGCGGGCCCCGCGCGGGCCCTGATTCAACTGCCAGAGAAGTTCTTGCAAGGTATTCCTCTCCCCCTCGGCCATGACCTCAACGCTGCCGTCGGTACAATTCATGACGTACCCGGAAACCCCCATTTCCTCAGCCACACGCTCAGTGAAAAAGCGGAACCCGACCCCTTGGACCCTGCCGATGACCCGAGCCTTGAGGGATGCCTTTTGGGAATCCATCTCGAGAAGAAGACGAGCGGGTTTGGCCCGAACGTCCAAGCCCATGGAGCGGGTGATTGGTCGGGGCGGCCGGATTTGAACCGGCGACCCCTTGGTCCCGAACCAAGTGCGCTACCAGGCTGCGCTACGCCCCGACATCGACAATCACGCGTTCCCCTCCTCTTCCTCGTCCCATCCGTGCTCGCCCACCAGTTTCACGAAGACGCAACCGACGAGCTCTTCCTGCTCGATCTCCTCCTCTTTTTTGAGCACCCGGCGAAGGGTTTGCGCATGAGGGGGTCCCACAGGTATAACCAGCCGCCCTCCAACCTGAAGCTGCTCCACGAGAGGGCGAGGAATGGTTGGAGAGCCAGCCGTTACGATAATCGCCCGAAAAGGAGCAGCTTCAGGCCACCCCAGGCTTCCATCGCCGACTCGGGTGGAGATGTTATCGTAATCGAGCCGCGCCAGGGCATTCCCAGCACGCTCAGCCAAGGAGGGGATACGCTCGATCGAATAGATCCAATCGGCCAATTCTGCCAGCACCGCGGTCTGATATCCCGACCCCGTGCCGATCTCGAGAACCCTTTCGTCTCCCACGAGGCCGAGAGATGCGGTCATTATGGCAACCATGTAAGGCTGAGAGATCGTCTGCCCCTCTCCGATCGGCAGGGGGGAGTCTTCGTAGGCCTGACGCGCAAGGGAAGGGTCAACGAAAACGTGGCGGGGGATTTTGTGCATCGCCGCCAGAACCCGTGCATCCCGGATGCCCCGGCGTTCCAGCTGTTCCTTAACCATACGCTCCCTGGCTGGGGCGTAGTCGGTGGCAGCCTCCCCCCACCCGTCCCCGTTCGATCCTCCAGCGCGGGGATCCCCCTTCGGCTCGAACTGTGCCCAAGACCAAGGCAAAAGAGACCCCGTCACTCTAGGGAACCCTCCCAGTTCTTCAGGGCCTCGGTTGCAATGTAGTTGGTCAGGTCGAGGTGAAGAGGAGTGATGGAAACCTTGCCCTCCACCACCATTTCATAGTCGGTCCCCCCCAGATGCTCCCAGGTGGGTTCCCCTCCCCCAATCCAGTAATAGGTCTTCCCCCGCGGGTCAATTTTTTCCACGATGAGTTCGTTGTAACTCCGCTTTCCCTGCCGGGTGACCTTTACTCCATTCAACTCTCCGGGGGGGACGTTGACGTTTAACAAAGTGTCCGGAGGGAGACCTCGTTCCAGGATAACCACGGCTAGGCGTGCTGCGAAAGCCGCCGCGGCACTCAAATCCTGCCTCAGGGGTTCGACCGCCGAGATGGCAAAAGAAGGAATACCTAGGAGTGTTCCCTCAAACGCGGCAGAAACGGTACCAGAGTACGTGATATCGTCACCCAGATTTGCCCCGAGATTGATTCCCGAGGCCAGGAGGTCTGGCTTTTCCTTGAGTATTCCCATGACCCCGAGCGGCACGCAGTCGGTCGGGGTGCCATCCACTGCGTACCAACGGGGGGCAATTTCCGTGGCCCGGAGGGGCTTGTGGAGCGTGAGTGCGTGCCCAGCTGCACTCCGCTCTCGATCGGGAGCGATCACATGCACCTCTCCGATCTCTTCCAGGGCCGCGGCTAACGCCTTAAGCCCAGGGGAGTAGATACCGTCATCGTTGGTGACCAGGATTATCGGCCGTTCTGGCATGATGCTCTAAGAATTGGAAAGGAGGGAACCCTGCAGGACTCATGGTATGCCCATCAACATGGGTGCTGGTCGGGGCGACCCGATTCGAACGGGCGACCACTGGCCCCCCATGCCAGTGCGCTACCAGGCTGCGCTACGCCCCGACTTGCAGGGAAGCTATGATCGATCCAAAAGCGTTCCAAGGGCCTCCAGTCCCTCCCGGATTCGTCGAACCTGCTCGAGGAGATTCGCTGGCTCCGTCTCTTCTTGAAGCCGGCGTCTCGCTCCGGCGATGGTGTAACGTAGATCGTACAAGAGCTCCTTGACCTTGAAAATGATTTCGATGTCCCGCTTCCGGTAGAGCCGTTGGCCCGTTCCGCTCTTCTTCGGTTGGAGAAGGGGGAACTCCGACTCCCAATACCGCAAAATATAGGGCTGGACTCCGGTGAGGCGAGCCACCTCACCGATCCGGAAATACAGCTTGTCCGGAATCGGCTCCTTCCTCCGAACCTCCCTCAGGAGTCCCCGCCTGGCCTCCCGCCGAGCCGAGGAAAGGTTTCTCCGTGTCTGGTTCGCCACCCTCTTCATCCTCTAGGGCTAGCCCTGGACGTTTACGGACTGCTGAAGGGCCTTGCCCGGCTTGAATTTGAGTATCTTGCGGGCAGAGATAACTATCTCCGATCCCGTTTGGGGATTCCGTCCTTTTCGGGCTCGCTTGGCCCGGACTTGAAAAGATCCGAATCCAACCAATTGGATCTTCTCCCCTTTACTCAAGGCATCCTTGATGGCCTCGAAGGTAGCCTCCACCGCCTCCATTGCCTGTTTTTTGGTTAACCCTTTCTCTGCCACGAGCGCAGCGAGGTCTGCTTTGGTCATCTTTTACCCTCCTTTTCTCTTCGGCCCCTGAGGACCCGTCAACACGCCTCCCCTTCCGTGGGTCCTAGGAGAAGCAATTTATCTCTTTACAATAATCGGGGCAAATCCCTGCTTTTTGAGAGCCTCAAGAGATTTGAAGGCCTCAGCGCGACTCTCGTACTCCCCGACCCGCACCTGATGCACCGAAGTGGGCACCGCCTTGGAGTCAATCTTGGGGGTGTACTTCTTCTCTTGGAGAGTATGGGCTAAGTCGATAGCCCTGTTCAGATTATAGTATGACCCGACCTGCAGACGAAACTTTCCGTCCCCACCCTGGACTAGGTTTGAGGGAAAGCCATCCACGTTCAGTCTCCTGGCCATCCGCTCTGTTTCTTCGTGGCTGCTAAAGTCTCCCACGTAGACGCGATGCTGGGAAATCGGGGCAGTAGTCATGTGAACAACCGGAGTGTATCCAAGCTCTTCCAGTTGGTTCTTGAGAGCCAAAGCATTTTGATTTATGACCAAAGAGGCGACTTGAACAGTAAACTGCCCCCTCCCCTGGACTGGATTGGCCTGAAGCTTTGGGCTGGAAGGTTTCTGTGTGCGAGTCTGTGTTGGGGGTTTTTCTGCACGAGGTACCGTTTCAGTTCGCTTTGGTCGCTCCTGCACGGCCTCAGCCGATTTGACCCTTTCGGGGCGGCTTTCGTTTGGCTGAGGGCGCTCGCGCGGGCCCTCCGCTGGTCTGATCTGTTTCGGCGGCGCCTCTGTCCGGGGACTTTTCGCTTTCCGAAGGGCCCCTCCCATCCGCTGCTTTGGCTCGGGTACCTTCGTTGCCACCTGCGGTCTCTGTACCTCTGGCTTTGCCATCGGGGGTGTAATGGGCTTCGGGGGAGACGTGGTCGGGCTGGCCCTCCGTGCGGTCCGCGGAGAGGGCGGCGGCGGTGTTACCTCTTGAAAATAGGTGGTATACAAGTATGCGGCACCTAAAAGAAGTACCCCAATTCCACCGATGATCGCCAATCGCTTGGCCTGAGGGCTGAGCCTTTCCGGGGGAGTGGCACTCCCTCCTTGGGGGGTGGGAGCGCCAGGCAGAAAATTATACTTTTTCATAGACTCTTCTTGAAGAATGTCGGCTCAACCATATGTATCATAGCGAGAAGCACTATCCCGTGTCAAACCTTTTCTTTACCGCCTGTTACGGCCTCCCCCCGCTTGTCCGGGGGGCGACAAAGCAAAATCAAGGCTACATGGAAGGACTTATCGACTTTTTGCTTTAAGGTAGTGGCTATAAGCCTCAGTGATAACAGCAGAAACCGTAAGGCCGGGTGGGAGGTATTCTTCCGAGAAGTGGACGAGTTGATTCCGCCGGCTTCGCCCCGTAGCTGAGCGTTGGAGTTTTGTGTTTGGTCCCTCTTCCACCAAGACCTCTTCGATCGTGCCCACTCGTCCCGTATTCTGCTCTAACGCAATCTGATCATGGCGTTTGAGGAGCAGATTTAACCGATCGGTCTTGACCTCTTCCGGGACCTGATGAGGATGGATCGCGGCAGGGGTGAGGGGCCGAGGTGAGTACTTGAAGGCAAAGAGACTATCAAAGCGAACCTCCTCTAAGAGGCTCAGCGTTTCACGAAAATCCTCTTCGCTTTCCCCAGGAAAGCCGACGATAAAGTCAGTAGAGAGAGCAATGTCCGGTACCACCTCTCTCAGCGCCCGCGCTTTTACCAAATAGTCCTCTCGGGTATAGAGCCGGCCCATGCGCTTTAGCACCCGGTCGGAGCCTGCCTGAACCGGCAGATGCAGGTGTTCGCAGACGCTATCCAAGCTGGCAATTGCCTCAATGAGATCCGGGGTAAGATCCTTCGGGTGAGAGCTCATGAAGCGAACCCGAATTCTTCCTCCTGACAAGGTATCGATCGCTTTGAGAAGGTCAGAAAAACGTGTCCGGGGTTTCAAATTCTTGCCGTATGCGTTGACGGTCTGCCCGAGCAGGGTGATTTCTTTGTATCCCTGTCTCAACAACTCTTCTACCTCTGCCATGATATCCCCGGGAGGACGGCTCCGCTCCGGTCCTCGGGTATACGGGACGACACAGAAGGTACACAGGTAATTGCAACCCTCCATGATGCTGACCCAGGCTTTGCACGTACTCTCCCGCCGAGGACGGGGAGATTGAGTGTAGAGGGGGAGCGGCTCCTTCGGCCGAGGAAGAACCGGTCCGTTGGAACCGCCTTTCAGGAGACTTGGGATACGGTATATCATGGCTCCGGGGCCGGCTACCAGGTCGAGATAGGGAAAACGCGTCTTCAGCCTCTCTCCCTCTCGCTGAGCTAAGCAGCCACAGAGGCCGATTTTGAGGCGAGGGTTTTGTGCCTTAAGCCTCTGAAAGGTACCGAGAAGGCTGTAGACCTTATGCTCGGCTTTCTCTCGGATGCTACAGGTATTGAGGAGGATGAGGTCTGCGTCCTCCGCCGTCTCCGTGAGATCGAAGCCCTCCTCGGCGAGAACGCCGGCGATCTTCTCTGAGTCTGCTTCATTCGCCTGACAACCAAACGTGATCAGCTTTAGTTTTGCCATGTTCCACCCGTCCGGTTATGGGTGTGCATATATCATAGCACCGTTTGCGCACGCAAGAGAATCCGACGCGCGAACCAACGTCCACCCTGCCCTAGCCGACGGATCTTCATCACAGGTCGTCTGGCTTGTCTCGTCTCTCAGTACAAGTGGCAGCTCACCCAATGACCGGAGGAAACCTCTCGGAGGACCGGTGCCTCCTGATCGCACCGCTCAAACCGTTTGGGGCAGCGGGGATGGAACCGGCAGCCGGATGGTATATGGATGGGACTGGGCGGATCCCCTTCGACGACAATCCGCTGCTTCTTAGTTTGAGGATCTGTCACCGGGATGGCGGACAGGAGTGCCTGGGTATAAGGATGCAGAGGGTTCTGGTAAAGCTCATCCCCCTCCGCTATCTCCACAATCTGACCGAGGTACATGACGGCGACCCGATCGCTGATGTGCTTTACCACCCTAAGGTCGTGAGCAATGAAAAGGTAGGTCAGCCCGAGTTCCGTTTGGAGATCCTGGAAGAGATTGATGACCTGCGCCTGAATGGAGACGTCTAAGGCGGAGACCGGCTCGTCCGCAATCAAGAATTCCGGTTCCACCGCCAGTGCCCGGGCAATCCCGATCCGCTGTCGTTGGCCGCCGCTGAACTCATGGGGATAGCGGCCCATATGTTCCCGGCCGAGTCCCACCATTTCCAAAAGCTCTGCCACCCGGTTTTTCTTTTCCGTTCCTTTGGCGAGTCCGTGGATGGTCAGCCCCTCCCCCACGATCTCCTCCACCGGCATCCGGGGGTTCAAGGAGGAATAGGGATCCTGGAAGACGATCTGCATCTTGCGACGGAGCTGGCGCATTTCCTCCTTGTTCGTCTGGAAGACAGACGTCTTCCCAAAATAGACCTCCCCGGCAGTCGGCTCGACAAGCCTGAGGATGAGGCGTGCGAGGGTCGATTTGCCGCACCCGGACTCCCCCACCAGGCCCAAGGTCTCGCCACGGCGGATCTCAAAGCTCACCCCGTCCACCGCGCGTAGCGCGACCCGCTCCCCAACCCCCCTTTTGACGGGGAAGTATTTCCTCAGATCTTTGACCTCAAGCAACGGATCCATCTGTCGTGACTATGCCAGGATGCAACGGGCCCAGTGTCCTGGACGCACCTCTCGAAGCTCCGGCTCCGTCGGCCAACATTCCGCTATCACCTTCGGACACCGGGGTGCAAACTTGCATCCGCGGGGGAGCTCCAGGAGATTAGGGACTAGACCGGGGATGGCCACCAGGCGTTGTCGCCCCTTTCCGGCCTCTAACTTGGGCAAGGATTCTAAGAGGCCGCGGGTGTAAGGATGAAGGGGGTTGTCAAAGAGTTGCTGAACAGAGGCCTCCTCCACCACCCGGCCTGCATACATCACCACCACCCTTTCGGCGGTTTCCGCGACGACCCCGAGATCGTGCGTGATGAGTAGGACTGCCATTTTCATCTCCTCCTTGAGAGCGAGGAGGAGCTCAAGGATCTGCGCCTGAATGGTCACGTCAAGCGCCGTGGTGGGCTCGTCTGCGATCAGGAGCTTCGGATTCAAGGCGAGTGCCATGGCTATCATCACGCGCTGACGCATTCCCCCTGAAAGCTGGTGAGGATACTCTTGCGCGCGCCGGGCAGGATCAGGAATTTTAACCCGCCTGAGGCCTTCAATAGCTCGCTCCCACGCCTCCCGCTTGGAAACCTTTTGGTGGTGTCGGATCCCTTCTGCCACTTGCTCCCCCACGGTAAAGACCGGGTTGAGAGAGGTCATGGGCTCTTGAAAGATCATGGAGATGACCCTGCCGCGAATCGCGCGGATTTCCTCTTCTGGCAGACGTACTAGGTCTTTTCCCTCCAGTGAGATCGTCCCACCAACAATCCTTCCCGGGGGGTCAGGGATCAATCGGAGGATCGAAAGCGCGGTCACCGTCTTCCCACAGCCAGACTCGCCAACGAGGCCAAGTGTCTCCCCGGGGCGGATGCTCAGGTTGATACCATCCACTGCCCGCACGACCCCCTCTTCCGTGAAGAAGTGAGTTTGTAAGTCCTCCACAGTCAAAAGCGTACCGTTGGTTCTCATCGGTTAGTGCCGCTCCAAGTACTTGTGCCAACTTGTTCGCTGCACTTGCACTCACTCACCCCATCCTTAGCAACATTGCAGGTCCTTCACACACATTCGGCGTATCACGTTGGAACGGCACTAGGATCTCAGACGGGGGTCGAGGATATCACGCAGACCGTCTCCCAACACATGGAACCCAAGGACGGCACAGGTGATGGCCAGACCCGGGAAGATGCACAGCCACGGCTTAACCGTAAGATAGACTATCCCCTCGGCCAGCAGGGACCCCCAGCTCACCGTAGGGGGCTGGACCCCAAGCCCGAGGAAGCTGAGGCCCGCCTCCGAGAGGATATTGGAGGCGACGCCAAAGCTCATGGCCACGAGGATCACGGCCAGACAGTTTGGGAGGAGGTGTCGAAAGATGATCCGCCCCTTCCCTGCGCCCAACGCGGATATCGCAGTGATATATTCCGCTTCCCGAAGGCTCAACACCTGCCCCCGCACGATTCGGGCCACCGTGGTCCATCGGACCGCCGCGAGCACGACGATCACGCTGAGCAGGCCGGACCTTTCGAGGACGGCGGTCAACGCGATAGCCAGGACGAGTCCGGGAAAGGCCATTACCGCGTCGGTAATCCGCATTAAAACGCTATCGATCCTACCACCGAAGTATCCCGCAAACAAGCCGATTGCGACCCCGATGGGAGTCACCACGAGTTCCACGACCACTCCGACGAGCAGGGAAACCCGCGCCCCAGACAGAATCCGACTCAACAGGTCTCGCCCTAACAGGTCAGTCCCGAGCCAGTGGCCCGGTCGAGGGGAAAGAAGGCTCACCGCTGCGAGCCCCTCGGGGATCTGGTACGGATCGTAGGGCGACAAAAGTGGAGACAAAAGCGCTGCCACGCTGAAGAGGAGCAGGATGATGGAGCCGAGAGTAATCGCGGGATGGCGGCTCCACCTCCTGAGGAATCCCACCGTATACGGACGTGAAGCTCGGCGCTCGGACACTGGAGTCATCGCTTCAGTAATCTGACGCGCGGATCCACCAGGGCATATCCCAGATCGACGAGGAGGTTTGCCCCCAGGTAGATCAAGGCAAACAAAAGGGTCGCGCCCATCACGACCGGGAGATCGCGGTTGCCCACCGCAGCTACAAGCAGGCGGCCTAACCCTGGCCACCCAAAGACCGTCTCGGTGAGGGGTGCACCAACGAGGAGATCTCCGAGTCCGATACCGGCCAGGGTGAGGACGGGCAAGATGCCATTGCGAAGGCCGTGCTTCAGGATGACCACACCTTCCCTGAGACCCTTGGCGCGGGCCGTCCGGATGTACTCCTGGCGGAGGACCTCTAGGAGGGCGCTCCGAGTCATCCGGGCGATGTAGCCTGCTTGGAGTGCCCCAAGGGTGAGAGCCGGAAGGACAAGGTGCCTGAAGGCTCCGTCACCGTAGCCCGAGATGGGAAACCATCCAAGCCAGACAGCAAAGAGGAGGATCAGCATCATCCCCAGCCAGAAGACGGGGGTGGAGATGCCGAGGAGTGAGAGGATCATCATGCAAAGATCCCAAAGGGTGTTATGTCGCATTGCAGCAATTGTTCCTGCTGCTAGCCCGAGAACCATTGCTACCAGCATCGCTGCGACGGCCAGGCGGACAGTGGCCGGGAGCCGCTCGGCAACGACATCAGTCACGGGCCTGTCCTGACGGTAGGAGTAACCCAGATCTCCGGCCAGAACCTTCGTCATGTAGAGCGTATAGCGGTTCCATACGGGTTTATCCAGCCCGTATTCCGTCCGGATCCTGGCCACCACTTCAGGGTCCGCTCGTTGACCCATCATCGCCCGGACCGGATCCCCGAGGGCAATGTGCGTCAGGAGGAATGTGATAAGCGTCACCCCAAACAGGACTGGTATCGCTTGCCCGATCCGACCCGCCAGGTATCTACTCATGGCGTCTTCCTCCGAAAGTTACCATCCGCCTAACGGTACTCGCTTGCGATTCGTCCCTCTCACCCTCGTTGCATCATTTTCTCTTCCCTCTGTCTGGTCGATTGAGCAGGTCGCACCCTAATCTACTCCGCCGTTGATGCAGAAATCGCCTTGAACGCTCCAGATGCATGCAAGAGATGTTGAAGAACAACTTGAGAGAATAAATAACCCGTACTTACCGAAGGGATGGGGAACGGAAAAACCAAAATGTTGCCAGGGTACGGGAACGCAGGCTTCACGTCCGTTCCGTTGGTACCTGTGCCCGGATCTTCTCCGCCGTAACCCTGATACGCTCCGGATCCCCCTTGACAAGCTTCCAGTCAAAACCTTTCCCGTCTCCCTTCCACCGCGGAATCAGGTGAAGGTGAAAATGCGGAACGACCTGAGAGGCCGCTGCCCCATTGGCTTGGTACAGGTTGAGTCCCTCCGGGTGGAGGGCATGACGGATCGCCTCTGCCATCTTTTTGGCCGTGGCCGAAACCGCAGCAAGATCCGGAGGGGACATATCATAGATCGTTTCGGCATGAGCCTTGGAGATGATCAGCAGGTGCCCTTCATTCACTGGGTTGATATCCATAAATGCTAAGGTGAGGGCATCCTCGTAGACACGGGTCGACGGAATTTGTCCGTCCCGGATCTGGCAAAAAATACAGTCCATCCTCCTCCTCCTTCTGTTAATCCAGGATAGGCCGGACCAGATGCACCGGAGATGTCCCCTACGTCCCCATGGCCTTGTGAATCGTCTCTCGAGCCTGCAAGACATCCTCTTGGGAAACGTCCTTGTGGGTGAGGCAACGAATCGCATCGGCGGAAATTTGATGGACCAGGATCCGCTCCTCCCGGAGCCTTCGGGTGAGCATGGAGGCGTTGATCTTGGGGTGCCGGACGGCGAAGATGATAATGTTTGTCTCGACCCGTTTCAGGTCGATTTCAATCCCCTCAATCTTGGAGAGGCCCTCGGCAAGGAGGCGGGCGTTTTCGTGATCCTCACGGAGCCGGTCCACCATCGTCTCGAGGGCTACGATCCCAGCGGCCGCAATCACTCCTGCTTGGCGCATCCCACCTCCCAGGAGTTTCCGGAATCGCCTGGCCCGGTGAATGAATTCGCGGGTTCCGGCGACGAGAGAACCGATGGGGGCCGCGAGGCTTTTCGAGAGACAAAACATGATCGAATCTGCCCATCGAGCGAATTCCGCCGCCGGAAGCCCCGTAGCCGTCGCCGCGTTAAAAATACGCGCCCCATCCAGGTGAACACCAACCCCCGCGTGGTGGGCCAGTTCAAAGATATCCTCGAGTAGCGACAGAGGATAGATGGTCCCGCCCCCCCGGTTGGTAGGACTCTCCAGGCAGACGAGCGCGGTCCCGGGGGTGTGAAGGCTCTCTATACGTATTGCCTGCCGGACTTCCTCAGGGTCAAGGATGCCGTTCATCCCTCGGAGTGTTCTGGTGAGGATCCCCGCCAGGGATGCCGGTCCTCCCACCGAAAAGTTATAAATGTGGCAGGTTTCCTCAAGGATGACCTCCTGTCCCCGCCCGACATGGGTCATAAGGGCAACCTGATTCCCCATGGTCCCGGAAGGGACATAGAGCGCTGCCTCCTTTCCCAGCCGCTGGGCTGCCAACGCCTCCAGCCGGTTCACCGTCGGGTCTTCGCCATAAACATCATCTCCCACGACGGCGGTTCGCATGGCCTCGCGCATCGCCTCAGTGGGGGTGGTGACGGTGTCACTTCTCAAGTCCACGAACGACTCTCCCTGCCCCATCGCTCCTCCTACTTGTCCAGCCACACCGTCCGCATCCGAACCATACCGAGGGTGGGGGCGCTGTCCATCGCCGAGATTTGCTCCCGGAGACCCTTCACCCAGGGCTGAATTAAGACATCCGTACTGTAGTAATGGAGGAAGATCCATGGGGCGTCCGCGAGGATGATCTTTTCGGCCTCGTGGTAGAGGCGGGCTCGCTCAGCCGTGTCCAGGCTCTCATCAGCCCGGTCCAGCAGGGCATCCACGCGGGGATTGGCATACCGGGAAAGGTTGCCCTTGGATCCGACATTGCGGCTGTGAAAGAGCACCGTGAGAAAATTCTCTGGGTCGGGATAGTCCGCCAACCACCCGAGGCGGAACAACTGCGCCTCACCCCTGTCCACCAGGTTGAGGTAGGCGGGCCAGTCCAGTTCTCGCAGCGCGATCATCACCCCGATCCTCCGAAGCGTCCCCTGGACAAACTCGGCAATTGTCCGGTTCACCAGGCCGGTGTTGTAATAGAGGGTCACGGCCGGGAGCCCCCTCCCCCTCTCATATCCTGCCTCGGCTAGAAGGCGCCTCGCTTTTTCTTTGTCGTAGGGGTATCCGTGGAGCTCCGAATCATGCCCCAGTAACCCGGGTGGGAGGACGGACCGAGCTGGCAGCACCCTTCCCTCTAGGATCACCTGCGCAATAGCTGCCTTGTCTACGGCATAGTTGAAGGCCTGTCGCAGCTTTCGGTTTCCTCGAAAAGGCGACTTTTCGAGGTTAAACTGAATAGCATTGATCCCCATGGAGGAGTGGGCAGCGAGCATGCTGCTCAGTGATGGATCGTTCTGTATCACCCGGAAGAGACCCGTGGGGATATCCGTATGGTCGAGGTTTCCGGCCTTAAACTCCTGAAACCGAGTCATGGCGTCCGGGATCACCCGGAAGACGATCTGGTCGAGGTAGGGAGAACCTTGGAAGTAGTCCCGATTGGCTTCAACGACCACGCGATCGTCATGGCGCCACTCGCGGAAGCGGAACGGCCCGGTCCCGATCGGATGGCTCGAAAACTGTCGGCCCCACCGCTCTACAGCCTCGCGGGGCACCACGCTGGCCGCAGGATAAGCGAGCAAGGCGAGGAACGGGGCAAAGGGACGTTCCAGGGTCAGCTCAAGCGTGTGCGGGCCGAGGACCTGAATCCCCCGCACGCTGGTGGCCTCGCCGGCCATAAACTTGCCAGCTCCTAGGATTTTTTCGAGAATCCAGGTCCGTTCTGAGCGCGTCTTGGGATTGAGGAGATGCTCAAAGCTGAAGCGAAAGTCTTCGGCGGTGACCGTGCGGCCATTGTGAAACTTCACATCGGGATGGAGCTCGAAGGTGTAGGTCCGTCCGTCCTTCGAAATGACCCATCGCCTGGCAATCGCCGGGCGGATCTTCAGCGCGTGATCAAAGGCGACGAGCCCGTCAAAGAGTTCCGAGGCTACCGCATGGGAGACGGTATCGGTGATATGAACGGGATCGAGGGAGGGCGGATCTGAGGGGCCGAGTGTGTAGTGATAAGCTCCTCCCCGGCGGGGCGGGTTTCCTGCTCCTATCAGGATGGTTGCCAAGAGGGGTAAACCGACAAACACGAAGCATCGCTTCATCGTCGCGCGATACTCCTGGGCACGGGCGGCACCCACCTCACGGTTGATCGCGCAGCCGGTCTCTTGCCTCTCGTCACCGGATCCATCAACCGAGCTGGCCGAGGGCCCTGGCCAGCCGCTCGAGCCCTTCACCGATCAGCTCCATGTTCATGCAATACGAGAGACGGATATGCTTGTCGCTGCCAAAGTCCATACCCGGCACGACCGTGACGCGGCCCTCTCGAAGGAGATAGGCCGTGAGGTCGGCCGAGCCGCTAATTTTTCGACCCCGTGCAATTTTCTTCCCGTAAAAAGCAGAGACGTTTGGAAAAGCGTAGAAGGTTCCCTGTGGTGGGATACAGGTCACACCCGGAATGCTCTGGATCTGCTCCAACAGGTATCGCCGGCGCCTATCGAATTCGCGACGCATCGCCTCGACCGGCTCCTGGGGACCTAACAGGGCGGCCACGGCGGTCTTCTGGCTCACGGAGGTTGGGGCCGAAGTCGAATGGCTCTGGAGATCGATCATGGCCCTGAGCACCTCCTTCGGACCGGCGACATAGCCCAGTCGCCACCCCGTCATGGCGTAGGACTTGGAGGTCGATCCCGCCACAAAGGTTCGCGCCTTGGTTTCGTCCCCCAAAGACGCGATGCTCACATGCTTTACTCCATCATAGGTAAGCGTCTCATAGGCCTCATCAGACACCAGATAGAAATCCCTTTCCACGGCCAGTTCCGCGATAGCCATGAGCTCCTCGGTATCGATCACCGCACCTGTGGGATTGCACGGGCTATTAAGGATCACGGCCTTGGTCCGACTGGTCAAGACCCGCTCAATGTCCCTCCGCTTGAGGCGAAAGCCCTCTTCCTCGTGAGTGGAGGCAAAGACGGGCGTGGCATCTGCCAGACGGATCTGTTCGGGATAACTCACCCAGTAGGGAGCAGGAATGATGACCTCATCCCGTTTATCAAAGAGGACCATGGCCAAATTAAAAAGCCCTTGTGTGGACCCGGCACATGTGATGACCTCATCTCGGGTGTACTCCAACCCGTTATCCCGTTTGAGCTTGACTACCACCGCATCCCGGAGCTCTTCGATCCCTGCGGAGGCAGTATACCGGGTGAATCCCTCTTGGATGGCTCGTATACCGGCCTCCCGCACGTGTCCCGGCGTATCGAAGTCAGGCTCGCTCCCCGCGAAACTGATAATATCGATCCCCTCCGCCTGCATCTGCTTTGCCATGGTGGTGATGGCAAGGGTCGACGAGGGGCTGATGCTCCGGGCCCGTCGTGACAGTGGCATGGATACCTCCTTACTTTTTGCCGGGCTTGCGTTGGCGATACCGGTCCCTCAGCATGCGCTCCACCATTGGGGAAACCAGGCCCTTCACCGTTCCCCCGAGGAGAGATACTTCTTTCACCAGTCGCGAGCTCAAATACGTGTATGACTCGTGCGGCATGAGGAAGACTGTCTCTATCCCGTCGGCCAGACGCCGGTTCATCAGGGCCATCTGAAACTCAAACTCGAAGTCGGAGATGGCCCTGAGACCACGGATTACGACTCTCGCCCCCTGTTCGCTCACATAGTCGACGAGGAGACCATCAAAAGCATCCACCCGCACCCCCTTCATCTCTCTGGTCGCATCCCGGATGATCTGCATGCGCTCCTCTACAGGAAAGAGAGGGGATTTTTCGGCGGTGGCGACGATTGCAACAATCATCCGAGGAAATATCTGAGACGCCCGTTCCAGGATGTCCAGGTGACCATTGGTAAAGGGATCAAAGGTGCCGGGGTAGACTGCCAGGGAGCTCTTCACTGCTCATCCTCCGCTCTTTTTCCGTAAAAGCTCAAGACCGTCTGTCCGTGCGCCTTCTCCCGGATCTGCGAAAGCATCCCAATGCGCTGCGGGAGCGGCTCTTTGGCAAAGTGCTCGACGATGACAATTCCGCTAGGTTGGAGCATGTCGCCGGATGCCAGTGCGTCCAGCGTGCGCATGGCGAGATCGGTCCCGTAAGGCGGATCGAGAAAGACGATTTCAAATCTCTCCCCTTGACGGACTAGCCGTGGAAGAAGGCGGAGCACATCGCCAGCTACCACCCGGTGCTTCTGCAATCCGGTCATTTCGACGTTCTCTCGAAGAACCCGCAGGCACGCCGGATCCTGCTCGAGGAAAACTACCTCGGCAGCGCCACGGCTTAGCGCTTCAATCCCCACGGCCCCCGATCCGGCGTACAGGTCTAAAAAGTGGACCCGGTGGACCGAGCACCCGAGGATATCAAAAAGAGCTTCTCGAAGATATTCGGAAGTTGGACGGACTTCTTTTCTCCTTGGAACTCTGAGCCGTCGTCCTTTCGCGACTCCTGCAATCACCCGCATCGGAATCCAGCTGCCGGAATGCTAGTATGCTGAGACGCCTGGACGCTCAAAGGCTGAATGCGGCAAGGACCGGATCTTCGTATCCTTTCCTCAGAGCCTATACGCTCTTTAGCCTCCTAGCGTACGAGCCTCCCAGCATATGTTTGTCAGCCGACACTCGCCAGACCCAGGGTTCCCTCCCACCGATGCCGGACGGTATCACGAAGCAGGGGATAGGCACTCAAGTCAGGACTGTCCTCCACCAGCATGAAGGCTTCCCGCCAAGCGACCTCGAGCAGCTTGGCGTCGCGGAGCAGGTGGGCCACTTTCAGATCAGGCAGTCCTGCTTGCCTCGTGCCAAAGAGGTCTCCCGGGCCTCTGATCTCTAAATCCCGTTCAGCAATCTGAAATCCATCGGTACACTCTACCATGGCCTGGAGTCTGGCCTTCCCCTCGTCCGTGAGATGGTGGCTGTGGATCAGGATGCAGTGTGCTTGAGTTTGGTTTCGCCCCACCCGTCCACGAATCTGGTGGAGTTGCGTGAGTCCGAGGCGCTCTGCATGCTCCACCACCACCACAGTCGCACGTGGAACGTCCATCCCCACCTCCACCACCGTTGTGGCCACTAAAACCTGGATCTGTCCGCTGCGGAAGGCGTTCATGACCTCTCGCTTTTGCTCCGTCCGCATCCGCCCGTGAAGGCATCCGACGCTGCTGACCTGCAGGATTCCCTGCTGGAGCTCAGCGGCCAATCCCGTTGCCGCCTTGAGATCCCCGTCAACGGACTCTTCCACTAGGGGACAAATGATGTAGGCAGCTCCCCCTTTTCGCACTTCTTCCATGACAAACCGATATGCCTGGAGGCGCATCCCCTCGTGTAAGAGCTGGGTCTTGACCGGTTGCCGGCCCGGTGGCAGTTCGTCAATGGTGGAGAGATTCAAGTCGCCATACAGCGTGAGGGCCAAGGTCCGGGGGATAGGGGTCGCCGTCATCACCAAGGTGTGGGGGCAGCAACCTTTGGCGGTAAGTTCTGCCCGCTGCTTCACGCCGAAACGGTGCTGCTCATCCACGATGACCAAGCCCAGGCGATGAAAGGTGACTCCCTCCTGAAGGAGGGCGTGGGTTCCGACCGCCACCTGGACCTCCCCCGTCATGATGGCCTGCCGGCGTCTCTCCCGCTCCCTGCCAAGCGTTGCTCCACTGAGCAGACTCACCCGAACCCCCACGGGTTCTAAGAGGGCTTGCGCCTTGAGATAGTGCTGCTCCGCCAAGACCTCGGTTGGAACCATGATCGCTGCCTGGAAACCGCTTCCCACTGCATGAACCACGGCGAGGAATGCTACGGCGGTCTTCCCGGACCCCACATCCCCTTGCAACAGCCGGGTCATCGGCCTGGGCCGGGCCATGTCGGCCTTGATGTCCGCCAGGACCCGTTGCTGGGCAGCGGTCAGGGGAAAACCGAGGCGCGCCAGCACGGTCTGTTCCAATTCCAGCCGTCCTGTGATGACTTCTGCTACTTCCGCCTCCGCTGCCTGGCGCCGCATGGCCACTCCTAGGCCGAGAAGTAGCAGGTCGTCGAAGACAAGGCGTCTTTTCCCTGCTTCCGCCTCCTCCTTTGTCTCAGGAAAGTGGATCGCTCGGAGGGCATCGGGAAGAGCCATCAAAACGTGACGACGGGGAATCTCTTGAGGCAGGAAGTCCTGAACCGATTGGGTCCACGTTGCGATGAGGCCCTTCATGAATTTCCTGAGCCATCGGGGGTAAAGTCCTTCAGTTCTGGGATAGATCGGAATGAGGCGACCCGTGTGGACCTGTTCCCCAGCGTCCCACTCCTCGTAATCGGGGTTGACCATCTCGAGCCCAGGACCCCAGGTGACCTTTCCCGAAAAAATGAACTGCTTTCCCGGTGGAAATCGGTTCTTGAGGTAGGGTTGATGGAACCATTTTGCGACAAGACTTCCAGTCCTGTCTCCGACGATAACCGAAACGATCTTGACCCTCCGACGGGTGAGACTGATCCTCGCCCCTTTGACCTCGCCCACCACCGTCTCCTGAAATCCGGGTCGGATATCCCGGATCAGTCGAAGATGACTCCGATCCTCGTGGCGAAGAGGAAGGAGGTAGAGGGCATCCGTCACGGTCCGGACCCCGAGCCGGGCGAAGGCCTCTGCCCGTTTCGGCCCAACCCCCTTGAGGTATTGTACCGGTATGCTCAGGTTTGGGGTGAGGGGCGGTGAAGAAACTCCTTGCCTACTCATCAGGCCTTCAGTAGTATCATGCGTGGCCTGAGGAGAGTATTGCCAAACATCGGAAGGAGGCCCGAATGGCCCAGATCAAGCGTCGGTGCGAGATTTGCGCGAAGGGGCCAAAGGTAGCCAATCGGATCAGCCACGCCCATAACGTGACCAAACGGAGGCAGTTCCCCAACATTCATCGCGTGCACGTCCTCATCAACCATGCCCCACGCTATATCCATGTCTGCACCCGTTGTCTCCGCTCCGGGAAAGTGCAAAAAGCCAGTTAGTCCTTGTCTGCTCGTTTAATAAAGGTATCACTCCTGGGGAAAGCGCCGTCGTTGCGTTGGATAGCATCGCGGATTCACGCTATTAGCCATGGTTCGAGCCGCTCATTGCCCCACTGTCATTGGCGCCGCACTACTTGATAAGCTGCTCACCACAATGCACGCAATGCTTGTTCCTATTACGCCGCCTCTCCGCATGCTCTGCTTCGCTGCATTTCTTGAGGATAATGTTCTCGTTTACCACTTTGCCACACATCGGGCAGTAACGGACGGGGGCGTCGTAGCGCCTGTGATTCAGGTTTGGACATGATTCCCTTTGCATCCTGATCTTATCTCCTCAGTCCAGGGTTGCGAAGTCTCGAGCATACCAGCCCGGCGTTCGGAGAAACGCGTAGCAGTTCCCGATTCGGAAGACATTTGCAGACGGAACGGATATCCTTCGGTGTGGTACCGGCAACTGGTTTATGAAATCATGCAACTTCCAAGGTTTACCGTCCCGCGGGACGGCGCGCCGACTTTGGACTTCGTACGTCGGACCTTCAGTGCTTGCGGATCCGCTCCACTCCCATCACGCCTCGGACGCGCCGGATCGCCTGCATGGCAACCTGAAGCTGCTTCAGATCGACCACCTCCAAGACAAAAGTGTTCATTCCTCGCTTATCCTCGGTGACCTTGACCTCTGCCTGCGCAATATTTGTGTTCGTAGAAGAGATGGCAGTACTGATCTCGGCCAAGAGCCCTGGCCGGTCTTCCCCGATGGTCACCAGGATCTTCACCTGGTGAGGCATCTTGACCCGGTCATCCCACTGTACGTCAATCTGTCGCTCACGATCAAACCGGAACGCAATGATATTGGGACAATCAGCAGAGTGGATGGTCACCCCGCGTCCCCGAGTGATGAAGCCGATGATTTCGTCACCCGGGAGAGGGTTACAGCACTTGGCAAAGTGGACCAGGATGTCATCAACCCCGTTGATCCGGATCCCCTCCGCCTCCGCCGGGATCACGGGTCCCCGTCCCTTGGTCTCCTTCTCCACGATTGCTTGGGCTTGCTCGGGAGGCAAGAGTTTCAGCACGGCCTGACGGGGAGAGATCTTGCCGTAGCCGATGGCCGCGTACAAATCCTCTTCATTCGCGACCCCGTATTGCTGCAACACCTGGGGAAACGTCTCGAGTTTCAGCCAGCCGCCCTTTCCCAGCTTTCGATGCTCTCGCTCCAAAAGCTCTCTTCCCAGCCCGATGGACCGGACGCGCTCCTCGTTCTTGATCCAGGTCTTGATGCGGCTCCGGGCCCGAGAGGACTTGACGATCTTGAGCCAGTCTCGACTCGGATGTTGCGTGGCCGCTGTAACGATTTCCACGATATCGCCATTGCGGAGTTCATAGCGGAGGGGGACGATCCGGCCGTTGACCCGGGCCCCCGCACAGTGTAGCCCAACGTCGGTATGGATGCTGAAGCCAAAGTCGATCGGCGTCGACCCCCGGGGCAGCGCCTTCACATCCCCCTTGGGAGTAAAGACATAGACCTCCTCTGGAAAGAGGTCAAAGCGTACCGTATCCAAAAACTCCCGGCTATCCTTGAGATCCTGGCCCCAATCGAGAAGCTGGCGCAACCAGAGGAAGTTTCGTTCCGTCTCATCCAGGGTAGCCTTGCCCTCCTTATAGGCCCAGTGGGCGGCAATCCCCTCCTCCGCCGTCCTGTGCATTTCATGGGTTCGGATCTGGATCTCCACGGGCTCCCCCTTGGGGCCGACCACGGTCGTGTGAAGCGACTGGTACATGTTGGACTTGGGGACGGCAATGAAGTCCTTGAACCGGCCCGGGATCGGCTTCCAGAGGCTGTGGACCACTCCTAACGCTCCGTAACAATCTTTGAGGCTGTCCGTCAGCAGTCGAACTGCCGTGAGGTCATAGATCTCGTCAAAGGTTTTTCCCTGCTCGTGCATCTTCCGGTATATCGAATAGAAGTGTTTGGGGCGACCCCGAATCTCGCACGGGATCTCGAGCTCGCCCAGTTTCTGCTGCAGGATGGCGATTACCTCGTTGATTTGGGCCTCACGCTCCCGTCGCTTCTGGACGATCTGGATGGTCAAGTCCCGGTAGGCCTCCGGTTCCAACTGTCGGAGACTCAGGTCCTCGAGCTCCTGCTTGATTTTGGCGATGCCCAGGCGATGGGCCAATGGGGCATAGATCTCCAGGGTTTCATTGGCGATGAGGCGGCGCTTGGCCTCGGGCAGCGGGTCCAGAGTTCGCATATTATGGAGGCGGTCCGCCAGCTTAATCATGATGACCCGAATATCCTTCGCCATCGCCAAAAGCATTTTCCGGAAACTTTCGGCCTGGCGATCCTCACGGGTAGAAAACGGGAGCTTGGAAAGTTTGGTCACCCCGTCCACCAGATCGGCGATCTCGTCTCCAAAGACCGTCCGGATCTCTTTTATGGTGGTCTGGGTATCCTCGATGGCATCGTGCAGGAACCCTGCGGCGATGGAGCGGACATCCATCTTGAGTTCCGTCAGGATCGCCGCGACCTCCATGGGGTGCGAGAGATAGGGATCGCCCGAGCGCCGCGCCTGCCCCTGATGAATGGACGCAGCGAACTCGTAAGCCCTGCGCAGGACGGCGACGTCCGCTTCAGGGTTATACGCTTTGATGGTCTCAACGATCCCTTCGATCCCCATCGTTTCCCTCGGTCCCTGTCTTTCTAAATCAATAAGTTACCACACTCCTCCGCCACCCCAAAGCCAATTTCAGGGCCCGAGTACGGCGTCTTTTCCTAGTAGCGCGGCGATCGCCCCGCGTTCTATCGCTCCCCTTCTGATAATGCGCAAGGGAAATTGTGTGCAGTCGAGTACCGTCGAGGGAATTGCGCTGCTTGTCTTCCCCCCGTCCACGAGCAGATCGAATTGGTTCCGAAGGCCCTTCTGGACATCCTGAGGCGT
>JAPUFX010000170.1 GCA_027293415.1 Candidatus Methylomirabilota bacterium | reverse complement strand
GATCGCAGACAGGCGCCCCCCCTGCATGCGGCGCTGGCACCAGAGGACCGGTGCGGCCTTGACCCGGTTGGTCGTGAAGACACCCGCCACCAGGCTTGAATCCGCTGCCCGGATCAGGGCCAAGTCAGGCTTTGCCTTTTTAATCCCGCAATGGACACCCGCGGCCCGCACCCCACGGACAGCCGTAATCCCCCCTTGGAGCTCTTTGAAATGTTCACGGTTCATAGTTCATAGTTCACAGGGTAAATTCGAATTTCGAATGTCGAATTTCGAAATTCCTCTGTCATCGGATTACGTCTAAGGAAAGAGGGGAGGAGCCGCCAGTCCGAGAGTCTCCTCGAAGCCAGCCATGAGATTCATCACCTGAATCGCCTGCCCTGCCGCCCCCTTGACCAAGTTGTCGATCGCCGTGATGACGATGGCCCTGCCAGTTCGCGAATCCACGGTGAGCCCGACATCGCAATAATTAGAGCCCCAAACCTGCTTCGTCTCAGGGAAACTCCCAGGGGGAAGGACCCGAAGGAAGGGTTCTCCCTTGTACGCTTGGACGAAGAGATCATGCAACGTCTCCACCTCCACAAGGGAGATGAGCGTGGCGTAAATCGTGCTCAAGATTCCTCGGGTCATGGGGGACAGATGCGGGACAAAAGAGATTGCGATCTCTTTTCCCGCCACCCGGGAAAGCTCTTGCTCTATTTCAGGGGTATGGCGGTGGGAGGCTACCGCATAGGCCTTGAAGTTTTCGTTGGCCTCGGAGAAGTGAAGCGGCAAGTCGAGTTTCCGCCCAGCTCCGGAGGTTCCCGAGGCCGCATTCACAATGATCGAATCCGGGTCAATGCGTCCCGCACGCATCAGAGGGAGCAGGCCCAGGAGAGCGCCCGTTGGATAACAACCCGGCACGGCCGCGAGACGGGTCTGCCGGATGGCCTCCCGATAAAGCTCCGGGAGCCCATAGACGGCTTCGCCGAGGAGGTGCGGAGCAGCGTGAGTCGCCTGATACCAGTGTTCGTAGGTCTTGGAGTCCTTCAGACGAAAGTCCGCGCTGAGATCGATAACCCGGCACCCCGCATCAAGAAGGGAGGAGACTGGAGCGGCGGATGCCGTATGTGGCAAGGCCAGGAAGACGATCTCGGCCACGGAAGCTAACCGTTCAGGCTCCAACGGCTCGAAAGAAAGATCCACAAAACCCGTAAGGCTGGGGAAGGCGGCCACCACCGGCTTCGCGGTATAGGTTTCCGAAGTGACCGCCACCAACTCCACGCCGGGATGGGGGACGAGGAGACGGAGGAGTTCCGCGCCAGCGTAACCGCTCGCCCCAACGACGGCCACCTTTCGCTTCATCACGTAGCCTTCCCTCTCCCAGAGACAAAAAAAGGAAGGTCACCCGAGTGACCTTCCCCTGTTCCACTCAAGCTCCTTCTACCGTTTGGAGAACTGGAATCGCGCCCGGGCACCCCGCTGTCCGTACTTCTTTCGCTCCTTGATCCGAGAATCCCTGGTGAGGAGACCCGCTTTTCGAAGGGTAGGGCGGAGCCCCCCATCGACCACCAGGAGGGCCCGAGAGATGCCATGCCGAATGGCCTCAGCCTGTCCCGTACTCCCACCACCCCGAACGTTCGCAATCACGTCATACTTTCCTTCAAGACCCGTGAGCTTCAGGGGCTGGGCAATAACCATGCGAAGGGTGGCCCGGCCAAAATACTCTCCCAGCGGCTGGCGGTTGACGACGATCTGTCCCTCCCCCTCTTTGAGTCGGACCCTCGCCACTGCGGTCTTGCGTCTGCCTGTCCCGTAATAGGTCGCGGCAACTGTCATAGGTCTCACCGAATCTCTAATGGAACGGGTTTCTGGGCCTCGTGGGGATGTTTCCCCCCAGCGTACACCTTCAGCTTCCGGTACACCGCATCCCCCAGCTTGGTCTTGGGAAGCATCCCCCGGACCGCGTATTGGATTAACCGCTCGGGATGACTCTTCAATAAGGTACCTGCGGCGGTCGCCTTGAGCCCTCCGGGATATCCCGAGGCGCGGTAATACATTTTCTGCTTCAACTTCTTTCCGGTCAGAAGCACCTTTTCGGCGTTTACGACGATCACGAAGTCGCCTGTGTCCACATGGGGAGTGAACTGAGGCTTCCGCTTCCCCCGCAGGACCATTGCCACTTCAGTCGCCAGTCGCCCCAGGACCTTTCCCCGTGCATCCACGAGATGCCAGGACCGCTGAACCTCTCCTGGTTTTGCGCTATATGTCCGCCCAGCACCCATGCGAATCACTCCTGCAACTTGTACTTAACCGAGCTATTCTAACAGCATTTTTTCCCTTGTCAACCCAATGCATAGGCCGGGCGCTCATGCACCGCCTCCGCCGGGGAAGGAGTGTGCCGGCGCTCACGGCCCCTTGAACTTACAACGGTAACATGTTACGTTTAGAAGGGCCGAAGTGTACCCTTCGGCCTTTCTTTACTTCCCTCCTGGAGCTTTCCTGCGAGCCGGACACACCCGGCGGAAGCTGACAGGTGGAATTCTCCTGAGAAGCGACACTGGAGGTAGCAGTGAAAGGACAAGCAGCGGTACACGTGCAGACGGACCGGAAAGAACTCAAAAGGAGAGAGGACGTCCGCAACCTGGCCATCATTGCCCATGTGGACCACGGCAAGACGACGCTCGTGGATGCCATGCTCTGGCAGAGCGGCATCTTCCGCGACAACGAGTCAGTCGTGGAGCGGGTCATGGACTCCATCGACCTGGAGCGGGAAAAGGGCATCACCATCATGGCCAAGAACACCGCCATCGTCTACCACACGACCCACATCAACATCGTGGACACTCCGGGTCACGCCGACTTCGGAGGCGAGGTCGAGCGCACCCTCAACATGGTTGATGGGGTACTGCTGCTAGTGGACGCCAGCGAGGGGCCCCTGCCCCAGACTCGCTTCGTGCTCCGCAAAGCCCTGGAGGCCAGGCTGGTCCCCATCGTGCTGATCAACAAGATCGACCGCGGCGACGCCCGACCGTCAGAGGTCCTGGACGAGATCTACGATCTCTTCATCGATCTCGATGCCACGGAGGAGCAGCTGGAGTTCCCTGTCTACTACTGCAATGCCCGCAAGGGCATATGCCGCACCAGTCCCGACGGCAAGGACACGCCCCTCACCCCTCTCTTCGAGGAGATCCTGCGTACCATACCGGCCCCCACCTACGAGCCCGACAGCCCCCTTCAGTTCCTGATTACCACCCTGGGCTACGATGATTACGTGGGCCGCCTGGCCGTGGGCCGGATCTTCAACGGCCGCCTCTCCAAGGGGCAGGCCGTAGCCCTCTGCCGCCTCGACGGCCAGGTGGTGTCCTCCAAAGTCACCGGGCTTTACGGGTACGAGGGCCTGCGCCGGATCGAGATTGCGGAGGCCGGACCCGGTGACATCGTGGCCGTGACCGGGATCGAAAGGGTGAACATCGGTGAGACCCTGTCTGCGGTGGAAGACCCCAGGCCCCTGCCTCCGATCCATGTTGATGAGCCGACGATCGCCATGCTCTTCTATGTCAACAACTCACCCATGGCGGGCCGCGAGGGACAGTATGCCACCTCGAGGAAGCTCCGGGAACGGCTGGACAAGGAGGTGCTGTACAATGTCTCGATCCGGGTCGAGGAGACCGAGTCACCCGACGTCTTCTCCGTCTCAGGTCGGGGCGAGCTCCAGATGGCCATCCTTATTGAGATGATGCGGCGGGAGGGCCACGAGATGGCGGTCGGCAAGCCGCAGGTCCTCACGCGTTCCATCGACGGCGTCCTCCACGAGCCCATGGAGCAATTGCTCATTGATTCTCCCGAGGAATTCATCGGTGCCCTGACCCAGAAGATGGGTCCCCGCAAGGGACACATGATCCAGATGGTCAACCACGGCAGCGGCCGGGTGCGCCTCGAGTTCCGAGTCCCCTCCCGGGGCCTGCTCGGCTTCCGCACCGAGTTCTTGACCGAGACCAAGGGCAGCGGCATCATGCACCACCTGTTCGATGGCTACGAGCCCTGGCAGGGGAACATCGCCCACCGCTTCACCGGCACCCTGGTGGCAGACCGACCGGGGCGTGCCACCGCATACGCCATCGAGCACCTCCAGCCCCGGGGTACCCTCTTCATTTCCCCCGGCGAGGAAGTCTACGAGGGTATGATCGTCGGGGAACACTCCCGGCCCAACGACCTGGACGTGAACATCACCAAGGAAAAAAAGCTCACGAACATGCGCTCGTCCACCGCCGACGAGATGGCGCACCTCGCCCCGCCTCGGCGGCTCAGCCTCGAGCAGACCCTCGAGTTCATCCGCGAGGACGAGTTGGTGGAGGCCACACCCCACGCCTTCCGGTTGCGCAAAAAGGTCTTGCGGGCCGGCCAGCGCAAGCGGAAACCTTGACGCCGAACCACCGCCTGAATGCGAGGTGGTGAGGAGGGTGAGGGGTCAAGTCGCTGGTTGGCGGAAGCTCCGAAGAGCGGGCGAGACAATTCTGGATCTTCGTCTCAGCGGTTCCGGTCGAAGAGGATCTGTAGACCCTTCAGGGACAGGAGGGGGTCGATCCGGCTGACGGTCTCTGATTCGGGCAGGATCAGATGGGCCAAGCCACCCGTGCCGATAACCTCGGGTTGCCGCTCCATCTCTTTGACCATGCGGCGCACAATTCCGTCCACGAGACCAAGATATCCATAAAACAGACCGGCTTGGATACTCCCAACCGTGTTCTTTCCAATCACTATTTTGGGGCGCACGATCTCGACCCGTGGCAACTTGGCCGCCCGCTCAAAAAGCGCCTCGGCCGATATCCCGACCCCCGGCGCGATGACTCCGCCAAGGTACTCCCCCTTTGACGAAATTGCATCAAAGGTGGTGGCGGTCCCAAAATCAACCACGATGGCGGGACCACCATAGGTCTCGTAGGCCGCAACGGCGTTGACGATACGGTCTGCCCCCACCTCGCGAGGGTTATCGTAGAGGATTGGCACCCCGGTCCGGATCCCAGGCCCGACCACTAAGGGAGTCACCTGGAAATAGCTGCTGGCCAACTCTTCAAAGACGGGCTGAAGCGGCGGAACGACCGAGGCAATAATCAGCTCGGAAACCGCTGACCGAGGAACTCCCACCACCTCGAAGAGGTTTTTCAGGAGAATCCCATACTCATCACTCGTCTCATCCCGCCGCGTGCCGACCCGCCAATGGTGTACGAGCTCCCGTTCCCGGAAGAGCCCGAGCACGATGTTCGTGTTTCCAATGTCGATCGCTAAGAGCATAGTTGATAGTAGAGAGTTGAGAGTCTAGAGATTAGAGTTAAGGGTATATAGTTCAGCGTTCACCGTTCACGGCTTAAGGTCCGAGGTGCGACGTCCGATGTGCCCAAGAGACAAGAGAGAGGAGGGGGTTCCTTCCGAGGCAGGCGACATCTGGCTTGCGTTGGTTCCGAAGGCATTCGGAAAGCGCAGCGCAGGCGGGGGTGGCCCACATTGGCGAATGAAAACGCCTAAGCATGCGTACCGCTGCCCCGGCGCATCACGTCCTCGGAGAATTTGGCGCCGCCGAGGAAGGTCCCTCCGAGCTCTTGGTTGGCGGTCATCCTCGGTCATCGGATGCTGACCTCACCTGACATGAGATCGCGAATCTCTCCACCTGGCAAGCGGATTCGAAGGGACCCATCCTGGTTGATCGCCTCGGCAAAGGCCTCATACTGTTCCCCGCCGGTCTCGACCCGCACCCATCGTCCGAGTGTCCCGGACAGTGCACTGAGCCGGGTCAGAATCGGCTCGCGCCACCCCTTGGCAAAGCGGAGATACCAGGCGTCCAGATGCCGGTAGAGTGACCGAGCCACCTGCAGTCGGGACACAGGCTTACCTGCAGCCAATGCAAGCGAGGTTGCCGACGTCTGAAGGGCGGCTGGAAAGTCCGCAAGGGTGTGGTTGCAGTTGATGCCAATTCCAACGACCGCGTAATTGACCTGCTCCCCTTCCGCCTTGACCTCCACGAGGATTCCAGCAACCTTTCTCTCCCCGAGGAGGAGGTCATTAGGCCATTTGATCTGCGGGGCGACAGCAGGTTCCGCCTCGGCAATGGCCTCGGCCAGGCTCACCGCGGCAACCTGACTTAACAGCGAGGCCTCACCCGGTCCCACGCGTGGGCGAAGGAGGATAGAAGTCCACAGACCCAAATGGGGTACCGAGTCCCAGTGTCGTCCCATACGACCTCGGCCTGCCGTCTGGGTCTCTGCCACCACCACTGTTCCCTCCGGTTCTCCCTGCTCTGCCAGCTCTACAGCCATGGTACTCGTGGACGCGACTTCCGGATAGACGAGAATGCGGCGTCCCACGACCCGGGTCCCGAGTTGGTCAGACAGGGCCTCTGCGGAGAGGCAATCCCCGTATCCACTCTCAACGCTCATCCCGCAGCATCGTGAGGTGCCTCCGGAGTTTTTCCTGGGTCTCTTGGAGAGTACGTTGGTTCTCCCGCTCTTTGGCCACGACCTCCGCCGGGGCCCGGGCGAGAAATTCCGCGTTGCTGAGCTTCCGGTTCACCCGCTCAAGCTCCCGGTCGATCTTTTGGAGTTCCCGGTCGACGCGCCCAGTTTCTGAGGCAATGTCGATGACTCCTTCAAGAGGAACGTAGATCTCCATTCCGGCGGTCACGGCCACCGCTGACACACGCGGCCTCTCAAGGGTCCGTTCTTTGCGCAGCTCCTGCACCCGCGCCAAGTGCCGAATGTAGGCTTCGGTGCTTTCGAGGAGCGACTCCTCTTCCTCGCCTTCGACCTTCACCAGGACGGTGAGCCAGGTATTGGGTGGAATCCGGGCCTCGGACCGGATGTTCCGGATGCCCCGGATCAGCCCCATGACTCGCTCCATCTTCCGCACGGCCTCAGGATCCACAAGGGATGAATCGGAAATGGGCCACTTGCTCACCATGATGCTTGGCGCATGACCGTTCGAGCGGGGCAGGCGCTGCCAGATGTCTTCGGTGATGAAAGGCATGATGGGATGGAGGAGCCTGAGCGTCACCTCGAGCACATGGGCGAGAAGGAGACGACCGGTCTCGGCTGCTCTCGAATCCTCCGAGCTCGTAAGCCTGACCTTGACGAGCTCAAGGTACCAATCACAGTACTCGTGCCAGAGGAATTGATAGATGTGGGAGGCAGCATCGCTAAACCGATAATTCTCCAGTGCCTCGGTTACCGACGCGATCACGTCCTGAAGGCGGCTCAGGACCCATCGATCCGCAAGATCCGCAGGGGAAGGCAACTTTCCTCCCCGCAGAGCATCCGCATCACCCTCGCTGAGATGCATGCTCACAAACCGATAGGCATTCCAGATCTTGTTGCAGAAGTTGCGATATCCTTCAATTCGTTCTTCGGATAACCTGATATCGCGACCCGCGGCGACCAAGGCGCTCAGGGTAAAACGCAAGGCGTCAGCCCCGTACTCCTCGATTACCACGAGGGGATCGATGACATTCCCCTTAGATTTGGACATCTTTTGTCCTTCGGGATCCCGGACCAGGGCGTGGATGTAAACCTGCCGGAAGGGGACATCCCCCATGCACTTCAACCCCATCATGATCATTCGGGCCACCCAAAAGAAGAGGATGTCAAAGGCGGTAACCAAAACTGTCGTGGGGTAAAAGACCTCGAGCTCCTTGGTGTGTTCCGGCCAGCCTAACGTAGAGAAGGGCCAAAGGGCGGAGCTAAACCATGTATCGAGAACGTCGGGGTCTTGCAACAGGTCCGCACCTTTGCAGCGTGGACATACCTTGGGCTTCTCCCGTGCCACGATCGGTTGGGCTCCCGGCAGGATGGTATAGGTCACATCCGTGATCTCCGGAGCGGGACCTCCTTCCCGCGTCGCAGCAACGGCGCGCCCTGTCTTTATGATGTGTTCCGCATCGCAAGTCAGGCAGTACCAGGCCGGGATCTGGTGCCCCCACCAAATCTGGCGAGAGATACACCAATCTCTAATGTTGTGCATCCATTCGAAGTAGTTCTTTTCCCACTGGGCAGGGACGAAGCGCACACGGCCTTCCTCCACCGCCCTGATGGCCGGTTCCGCCAACGGCTTCATACGGACAAACCATTGCGGGGTGAGGTACGGCTCGACAATCGTCTGACATCGGTAGCATCGCCCTAACGCATGCCGGTATGGCTCCTCTTTGATCAGGAGACCTTCCCGCTTGAGATCCTTTAGCACCATTGTACGCACGTCGAACCGGTCTCGAAGGACATAATGGGCGAGACGGCTCCGGGCCTTGTCATCGGCACCAGTCAGAAATTCATCATTGAGCCTCCCGCTTGGTTGAAACGTCGCGATCGGTTTCAAGTCATGTTGCTTGCCGATTTCGAAGTCGTTGAAGTCATGGCCCGGCGTAATCTTCAGCGCTCCGGTGCCGAACTCTTGAGACACATACGAGTCCGCAATGACCGGGATCCTCCGGCCTACCAGAGGGATGATCACCTCCTGGCCGATGGCTTGTGCGTACCGAGGGTCCTCCGGGTTTACCGCAACCGCCGTATCAGCCAGCATCGTCTCTGGTCGCGTCGTGGCCACCACGACTCCAGCCGTTCGATCGGCCACGAATGGATAACGGATGTACCACAGGCGGCCATCCACTTCTTCATGCACGACCTCGATGTCGGCCAGGGCCGTTTCGCACCGAGGGCACCAGTTGACCAGCCGCTCTGCTCGGTACAGCAACCCATCCTCCCACAGACGGACGAACACCTCCAGGACCGCCCGCTCACGAGGACCGTCCATGGTAAAGGATTCTCGGGCCCAGTCACACGATGCCCCCAACCTTTTAAGCTGATCGATGATGGTTCTTCCCGACTGCTCCCGCCACTTCCAGACTCGCTCCACAAAGGCGTTTCGCCCGATCTGCTGCCGGGTCCGCCCCTCCCCCAAGAGTTGCCGTTCCACCACGTTCTGTGTGGCGATCCCTGCATGATCGGTCCCCGGCATCCAGAGAGTGTTATGCCCCAGCATCCGTTGCCATCGGATCAAGACGTCCTGGAGGGTATTGTTCAAAGCGTGTCCCATGTGGAGGGAGCCGGTGATGTTCGGTGGCGGAATCACGATGGTGTAGGAAGATTGTAGGGAGTCCAGATTCGCATGGAAGAAGCCCTCACGCTCCCACAGAGCGTACCAGCGGGGCTCTACATCCCGAGAATCGTACCCTTGGCGGTTCTTCTCGACCATTCGTGCCTGTAGTGCCTGCAGAGAAAAAATTCGGGGTGTAAGGATATTATACCCTCACCACCCCGAAAAGGTAGGAACTTTTACTTCTTTCCTTCGACGAGATCCCGGATCCGTTGGATCTCCTGGGTGAGCAGCTGTTCGGCGAGATCGGGGACGACTTCCCAGAGAAGTCGCTCAATCTGTTGGAGGAGGTCTGCCCGAATTTCCTGGACAATGTGGGTGGCAACCTGCTCCGACACCTGGCGCGCGAGGGTCTCGACCATGTCGGGCGGGAGCGTCACGGGCCCTACCGGTGCTGTTGGTACTTCCTGAACTGGTCGAGGGCTTGGCACTACATCCGCAGGCTTTTCTCCCACGGTCTGGGTTGCCGACGTCCCAAACCCGACGGCAGCTGCCATATCCTCAATCGCCAGTTCTCGCTCGGGAGCCGCCGACGGCTGCGCATCTTCGTGCAGCACGTGTTCCATGGAAAGCTCTGCTCCCTCCGTCGAGGAGAGGTCGTAGGTGAGGATCGACCCTTCCGATGGTCCCTCGGCCACTATCTCCAGCGGGGCCTCCTCTCCCGTCACCCCCGCGGGTATCTTGATCTCTTCTACCAACATCTCTTCTTGGGACTGCATAACGATGGGCGTCTCTCCTGTTTCCACGGCCACTTCTTCCTGCAGACGGGGAGCTGCCGCTTCCCCAGCGACGGCCGCGGGCGCCCCAAGCAGCAGCTGCTTCACTTTCCCAATGAGCACCTGGGATTCAAAAGGCTTAATGACAACGTCGGTGGCCCCAGCCTGGCGCGCCGCTGCTTCGTCCACATTCCCCGAGACCCCTGCCATCAGGATAATTGGGACATCTTTCAGCTGAGGGTCCTGTCGGATGGCTCCGCAGAGTTCCTGACCCGATTGGCCGGGCATAGAGTGGTCAATCAGCATCAGGTCCGGCTTCACCTCCCGAGCCTTCTGCATGGCCTCATCACCACTTCGAGCCTGGACCAGCTCCACATCCTCCCGGCTCAGGGTGAACTCGACCACCTTCTGAATGGTAGCGCTATCGTCCGCGACCAGGATCCGGGCACCCATGCACTACTCCTTTTTTGTACCGCACAAACCTGAGGATCGCTCGGAAACGACTTGCAAGGTGCGTTCCAACTGTCTAAATTCAATGAAGAGACGCTATCCTCCTCCCCCTGTCTTGTCAAGCGCTTTTTGGCTTGACTTTATCCCTGCGTCCTCGTTACCTTACTTCTCCCGAGATACCTCACGGCCATTCGGAAAAATCAGGGGGTGTGCCAATGCCGCCCATCGCATTTATCAACAATGCGTTTGTCCCAATCGACGAGGCCAAGGTCAGCATCCGCACCAATGCGCTCCATTACGGCACCGGTATCTTCGAGGGTATTCGCGCCTATTGGAACGCTCAGCACAAGCAGCTCTTCGTCTTCAAAATGGCGGAACACTACGAGCGCCTGCTCAACAACTGTCGCGTCCTTCGACTCAAAGTGGGAAAAGATGTCAAGGAGCTTTGTGACATCACCTTGGAACTGGTCCGGAAAAACGAACATCGAGAGGATACCTACATCCGACCACTCGCCTACATCAGCTCTGAAGGCCTGGGACCCAAGCTCATCGGGTATGAGACGGGCTTTGCCATCTACACGCTTCCCCTGGGGGACTATATCGATACATCCACAGGGGTCAAGGTCGGCTTCAGCTCCTGGCGGCGGATCAGCGATAATACGATTCCGGCCAGATGCAAGGTGACTGGGGGCTACGTGAATTCTGCGTTGGCGAAAACAGAGGCACTGGAGCAAGGTTTCGATGAGGCGATCTTTTTGACTCAGGACGGTTTTATCTCTGAAGGTTCGGCCATGAACATCTTCCTGATCCGAGACGGAAAGCTGATGACCCCGGATAGGTCGGCCGATATCCTGGAGGGAATCACTCGAGAGGTCCTCATCGAACTGGGTCGCGAAGAACTTGGTCTCGAGGTGATTGAACGTGCCGTGGGACGGTCAGAGCTCTACCTCGCTGACGAGGCCTTTCTCTGTGGAACCGGGGCCCAGGTTTCTCCGATCATTGAGGTGGATCGCCGCGCCATAGGCAACGGCAAGATTGGGCCCCTCACCGCAAAGATCCAAGAGCTGTATTTCCGCGTCGTCAAGGCAGAGCACCCGAAATATCAGCACTGGTGTGCTCCCGTCTATTAGTTCACAGTTCAGAGGTCACGGTTCACAGATAAAGACAGAACCCCCCTTCCTCTGCCGATCCTGGCCGCTACTTTTTCCCTGAAATCCACCCGGCCCAGAAGATGCCGAAGACTCCGATCCAGAAGATGATGCCCCCCAGAGTGGGAGAGATCGGGATGAGGATCGTGCCCACCACGAATCCTCCGTACCCGATGAGGAAGCTGAGCACCGTCGTTCGGTCTCGTCCCTGCTCCCGGGGAACGTCACTTCTCGCCATGGCCTACAATCCCTCGCTCCGTCATGCCCCAAGGATCCAGGATCCGCTTCAGCTCCTCCTCGGGAAGGATCTGGTGCTCTAACGCCACCTGCCGTATCGTCTTGCCCGTTTCATAGCTTTCCTTGGCAATCTTCGCCGCCGCATCGTACCCGATGACGGGGGCGAGAGCGGTGCACATCGCGAGCGACTGCTCGATCAGCTCGGCACACCGAGCCTCATCGACGCGGATACCCGCGAGACACTTGTCTACAAAGATCCGGGAGACACTCCCGAGCAGGGCAATGGACTGCAAGAGATTATGGGCCATGACCGGCATCATCGTGTTGAGTTCAAAGTAGCCGCCGTAGCCTCCGACGGTTATGGCGGCATCGTTGCCGATCACCTGCGCCGCCACCTGGATAACGGCTTCCGAAATCACCGGATTGACCTTGCCAGGCATGATCGAGGAGCCGGGCTGGATAGCGGGGAGGGAGATCTCGCCGATGCCACACCGCGGACCCGATCCAAGCCAGCGGACGTCATTGGCAATCTTCGTCAGGCTTACCGCCACGGTCTTGAGCGCCCCACTCGCCTCGACGACTGCATCCAGGCTCCCCTGGGCCGCGAAATGATTCTTGGCCTCGGCGAGCGGGAGCCGCGTCATCTCGGCCAGGTACCGAATGACGCCACCGGGAAAATCCGGATGCGTGTTGATACCCGTGCCCACGGCGGTGCCGCCCAGGGCCAGTTCCGCCAATGAGGGGCGGATCTGTTCGACCCGCGCAACGGCAAGCTCTATCTGTCTGGCATAGCCGCCGAACTCTTGCCCCAGCCGAACAGGGGTTGCATCCTGCAAGTGGGTCCGGCCAATCTTGACCACCCGGTCAAATTCCGCAGCCTTCATAAGGAGGGCCTCGTGGAGCTTACGTAGGGCGGGAAGGAGTTCTCGCTCCACCACTTGTAACGCGGCCAGGTGGATGGCAGTCGGAATCACATCGTTCGACGACTGGCCCAGATTCACATGATCGTTGGGATGGACAGGACTCTTGCTGCCGATCTGGCCCCCCAGCAGTTCGATGGCCCGGTTAGAAATCACCTCGTTAGCATTCATGTTCGTCGAGGTACCAGAGCCGGTCTGGAAGATGTCAAGGACGAACTCCCCATCCAACTTTCCCTCCACCACCTCCTGCGCGGCTTGGATGATGGCTTCGGCGATCTTCCGATCCAAGAGCCCGAGGTCGAGGTTCACCCTCGCTGCACAGAGCTTGATCATCCCCAGCGCTTGGATAAAGTCCCGGGGGAACCGGATCCCGCTCACAGGAAAGTTCTCCACAGCTCGTTGCGTCTGCGCCCCGTAATAGGCTTTGGCGGGAACTTTCACTTCCCCCATCGAGTCCCGTTCGAGACGATACGTGTCCCCGACCATCGCTCACCTCCCTCAATTGAACCGCACTTGTTGGATGCGGAGGCGAGGCGTGATGCTGTGGCGTGTATCAAATCGGGTAAGCCCCTCCTCACAGGCCACGTGGATCGCTTGCTGACATTCCTCTGCCGTAGTACGGCGGTTGATTTCCGAGTACTTTTCTGGACCCACCTGTCCTGCGGGACGATATTGAGCCATGATATTGACATAGGTGCGGGGCGAAACATCCCGAGCCAGGAATCGCATCACATTTCGGGTTCCGGCCAAGTCCCCTGGCATCACCAAATGCCGCACTAACAACCCCCGCCGGGCTAGCCCGTCCTCGTCGAAGGTGAGGTCCCCCACCTGCCGGTACATCTCTGTGATGGCCGCCCTGGCAGCCTCCGGATAGTCTTTGGCCTTCATGAGTCGCTTGGACACGTCGGGGTCCCAGAACTTGAAGTCGGGCATATAGATGTCGACGACCCCATCCAGGTGCCGGAGGCTCTCCAGCGAATCGTATGCACTGGTGTTATAGACCAGAGGCAGTCGCAGGCCCATCCCGACTGCGAAGGGGAGCGCCTCCAAGACTTGAGGAACCACATGCTCTGGCGTCACAAAATTGATGTTGTGGCAGCCCTTCTCCTGAAGCTCGAGCATCATCTCCGCGAGGCGTTCCGGACGGGTCTCTTTCCCCTGCTCCTGCTGACTGATATCGTAATTCTGGCAAAAGACGCAACGGAGGTTACACATCGAGAAGAAAATGGTCCCGCTGCCGTTCCAGCCGCGAAGGCAGTCCTCTTCGCCAACATGGGCGAAATAGCTCGACACAGTGGCGTACCGACCCGTCTTGCACGCCATCTTTTCGTCCTGAAGGCGATTGATCTCGCAGTTGCGGGGACAGGCGGTGCAGCACTCCAGCATCTTGACGGCCTGCTCCGCCCGGTGCTCGAGTTCGCCGGACCGGTACAGGGCCAGGTAGCTCGGCTCAAACCGAGTTCTTGCACCAATCCCTGAAAGCATATTCTCTTCCCTCATCCCTTCTATAGTATGCCGCAGCCAGCTCCCCCGCGCAAGGCAGAGCTCGCCCGGCCCCCGACCCCACCTATACCCCCTCCTGGAGGGCGCCCCTATGCCGGCCTGAAGCAAAACGACAGGTGTATGGGATCGGCCCTTTCCAGATGGATGCGAAGCTCCTCCCGAGAGGTAAAGACCTTTTGACGGAGGATCCGGCCTGGGACGGCCACCGTCACGTCAGGCTGCGAAAAGGGATAGGGACTCACCGCAACGGTATCCTTACTGACCGGCTCGAACTGCACGGAAAGGGAACGGCCCCCACCCAGAGCCGGCACCTGATCGATAGTGAAAGGCTCGCAAAGCCCACAGCACAACTCGAGCGAAACGAAATCACCCACCTGAAGGAGGCGGAAGTTGGCTTTGCATTCGACCTGGAGCTCCTCGCGCTTCCGCTGTGACTCGGCCATGACTGCATCAAACAGCGCTATCCGAAGCTGTTCCATCTCGAAAATGAACGCGCGAAGCCTGGCCGCCTCCGTGTCGGGCCACTCCTCTCCGAGAAAGCGGTCACCTTCCTGGCCTTCGTGCGGTCTCGAGGCCTTCTCCAGCCGGCGACGTGCCAGGCTCGCGGCGTGGAGGGCAAGAATGAGAGAAGCGTACGGGTGAGTCTTTCGATGACGCTCGGTCCCACGACGCCAAATAGCACTGAAAGGCTCGAAACGAAGTTCGTTGAACTGCAGCGGATAGCCGGTTTCGGGGTGAATCTCGGCGGCCCGCTCCCATTCGTCCCAGCCGTTGTCATGCTCCGAGATGGCGAAAATCACCTCTGCCTCCGGGGTCGGGGAGGCGAAGGTCTCATTTCCCCACCGGGCCATCAGCGCTCCGGACAGCTGAGCATGATCCATCTGGCTGATCACGACCCAGCCGTTGTCGTATGGCCGTCGGATCACATCCGCTACCTTCGGGAAGGAGGTCCAACCGAAAGCCCTTATGGCTTCAGGAATTTTGCGAAGAAGGCTACCGTCTGGTTCCACGAATCGGCAGCCGCCGCCTTCCGATACGAGGGACGTCCAGGATTGGCAAAGGCGTGTCCCGCACCGGGATAGATATGCATCTGGGTCTCTTTGTCGAGTGTCTTCATGGTTCGGTCAAAGGCCCGGACGGCCGACGGGGGAATGCCTCGATCATCCTCGCCAAAGAGCCCGAGCACGGGCGCTCCTATCTGATCCAGAAGATTCTTATCAGTGGCCAGGCGGCCGTAGTAAATGACGCAGGCGGCGAGATCCGGTTGGTGAATGGCTAAGGTCAAGGAATAGCCGCCTCCCATGCACCAACCGATCGACCCGATCCTGTCCCCGCGCACATCGGGACGGCCCCGCAGGTAAGCTACCGCGGCTTTCAGGTCCCGAATCGCTCGGTCCTCGGGAACTCCTCGCATGAACTCGTGGGCTTCCATAGGGTCCGCAGTCACCCTGTCCCTGTACAGATCCACTGCGAGGGTCACATAGCCCTCGCGGGCCAGCTTTTCGGCCATGCCCTTGATCTGCGTGTTCAGCCCCCACCACTCGTGAATCACCACCAGAGCCGGGAAGGGTCCTCTAGCAGCCGGCCTCGCGAGGTATCCCTGCACCTGTTCCGCGCCACTCTTGTAGGTGACCGACGACGTCTCGACGCGCACCGCACCCCACAGCGGCACGGTGGCCCCTACAAAAATGAGCAGTCCGAGGAACCATGGTCGTTTCCGAAACAATTCGCTCATCAGTCTCTCAGAACAGCTATTATCTCTCCGCAATCAGCAGTCGGCTGCTGTGTCCTATTGATGGCCTCAGATTATTTGCTGACGGCTGACAGTCGGGAGTTCACGGTTCACAGGCTATTGGTGGTTGGTAATCGGTGATTGGTGAAAACCACCAGCCACTAGCCACTGGTCACCAGTCACTTTCTTGTCAACGGTCAGTAGTTGGGTCGGCGCTAGATGATGAAGAGGGGGGCAAAGATCACTGCCACTTTCCCCACGAGCTTGATTAGGATGTTGAGCGAAGGGCCGGCAGTGTCTTTAAAGGGGTCCCCCACGGTATCGGCGATGACTGCTGCCTTGTGCGCCTCGCTCCCCTTCCCGCCCAGGTGACCTGCCTCAATGTACTTCTTCGCATTGTCCCAGGCCCCGCCAGCGTTGGCCATGAAGACCGCCAAGCAAAAGCCGCTGAGCAGCGCCCCCATCAACAGGCCGGCCAGCGACTCGACGCCGAGGAGCAGCCCCATGCCCACGGGGACCACGATGACGAGCATCCCCGGCAGCAGCATGGAGCGGAGCGCCCTCTTGGTGGCGATGTCCACGCAGGAGACGTAGTCAGGCTTGGCCGTCCCCTCCATGAGGCCCGGAATCTCCTTGAACTGGCGCCGGACCTCAGCAACCATGTCGAAAGCGCCGGTTCCGACGCCCCGCATTGCGAGGGCGCTAAAGACGAATGGGAGGAGAGCCCCGATGAACAGGCCGGCCATCACGTTCACGTCGGTAAGACTCACCGACTCGACGTGGGTAACCTTGAAATAGGTCGCGAGCCAGGCAAGGGACGCCAGCGCTGCCGATCCGATGGCAAAGCCCTTGCCGACGGCGGCCGTGGTGTTCCCCACCGAATCCAGTGCTTCACAGCGCTCGCGGACTTCCCTCCCCAGGCCGGCCATCTCAGCGATGCCCGCCGCGTTGTCCACGATGGGCCCGTAGCAGTCAATGGCCAGCACGCTCCCCAGCGTGACCAGCATCCCCATTGAGGCAATGGCGATCCCGTACAGGCCGGCCAACTGGTACGAGCCTACCGTTGCAACCGCCACGAGCACCACGGGGGGAATGACGCTCATCATCCCGACGGCGAGCCCCTCGATCAGCGTGGTGGCCGCCCCTGTCTGGGCGGCCCGGGCTATGCCGATGACGGGCGCTTTTTCAGCGGTAAAGTATTCGGTCCCGATTCCAATACCAGTGCCAGCAACCAGCCCCAGGACCAGCGCCCAAAAGACGTTTAAGCTCCCCAGGTATAACCACACCAATATCAATGACCCGAGGATGGCGAGGATATTGGAAACGTAGAGCCCGGCGTTCATGCTGCGTCGGGCCTGGGAAGCCTGGGCTTCGAAGGACCCGGCCACCTCGGGGGGACGGACAAACAAGGTCCCCACGATGGAGGAGACGATGCCGACGGCCGCGAGATACATCGGCAGGAGTACCCCTTGAATGCCGAACGCGGTGCCCAGGACCATCGAGGCTGCAACCGCTGACACGTACGATTCGTACAGGTCCGATCCCATTCCGGCGATGTCCCCCACGTTGTCGCCCACGTTATCAGCGATGACAGCGGGATTGCGGGGATCGTCTTCCGGGATTCCAATCTCCACCTTCCCCACCAGGTCTGCGGCGACATCAGCGCTCTTGGTAAAGATTCCCCCGCCCACCCGGAGGAACAGGGCCACCGAGGACGCGCCAAAGGCATACGAGAGCCAGACCTTTTCGTTGCCCGAGAGCAGATAGACCAACCCCAGTCCGGAGAGCCCCAACCCGACCACGTAGAACCCCATGACCCCCCCGCTCGAGTACGCGGTCTTCAGTGCCATGGCATAGCTGCTCACGGCGGCGTGGGCCGTGCGAGCATTGGCCCGGGTGGCGATGGACATCCCGAGGTAGGCAGCCAGGGCCGAGCTGAACGTCCCGAACACATAGGCCGAGGCACCGCCCCACGAGACGACGAATCCGAGGATGAAAAACATCCCTACGGCGATGAAGATGAGCCAGCGAAATTCGCGGGCGAGGAACGCCCGGGCTCCCTGGCGAATGGCGGCAGAGATCTCCACCATCAGGGGTGTCCCTTCCGGCTGTTTCATGACGTACGATGAAAGATAGCGAGCATACCCCAAGCCGATCAGCCCTGCCACCACCGCCACCATGCCCATCGGAGTCCTCCCTTCCGTGATCCAGACACACCGCTGAACGTCCCCGGTCGGGGGCCTGCGCCTCATCCGATCCGGGGAGACACTAGCCTCGTCCTCTTCGGAAAAGTGTTGCGGAGGGTGATGCGGGAGGTACTGCTTACCAGATCTTGGACGGTATTCCCTGCCTGCCCTTGACCAAGATATCGACCAAGGCCAGTTCAAAGTAATTCGCTTCCTGGGATACGGCAGAGTCCACGTGCTTTTCATAGTACCGACGGGCGATATCGATATCGTCGGCCAAGATATCAAAGACCGTATCCTCTTTAATCCCCTCGTCGATCTTGGCCTGATTGTACAGCACAATATCGGCCACGATCAGTCGCGCCAGCCGCTTCGCCCGCTCGTGTGTATCCGTTGATACCGCCATCGTCTCTCCTTTACTCGTGTTGCAGAAAGAGGTTCATTTGCCGGCTTCTTTGGCCCGGAAATTCCACCGGATATTGGCCAGTCCAACACGCCATACAGTACCCGTCATCCTTGCCCACGGCCGCCATGAGACCCTTCAGCTCGAGATAGGCCAACGAATCGGCCGCGATGTACCGCCGGATCTCCTCGACGCTGTGCGAAGAGGCAATGAGTTCGCGGCGGGTCGGCGTATCGATCCCGTAGTAGCACGGCCACTCCGTGGGTGGGGAGCTAATCCGCATGTGAATCTCTCGGGCCCCGGCCGACCGAAGCATATCCACGATCTTTCGGCTGGTCGTCCCCCGCACAATGGAATCATCCACCACCACGACCCGTTTTCCCTCCAGGACCTCACGAACAGCGTTCAGCTTCACCTTGACCCCAAAGTGCCGGATGGAACCCTTGGGCTCGATGAAGGTCCGGCCTACGTAATGGTTTCGCACCATGCCCTGCTCGTAAGGAAGACGTGCTTCTTGGGCGTACCCCAAGGCGGCATAGATGCCGGAGTCCGGGACCGCGATCACGATATCGGCATCGGTGGGCGCCTCCTGGGCCAACCGGCATCCCAGCTCTTTCCGAACTCGGGAGACGTGCTGGCCGTAAATCAAGCTGTCGGGACGGGAAAAATACACATACTCGAACATACACATCGCCGGGATCGCCGCTGGGAGAGGGAAGAAGGAGTGCAGCCCCGTCTCGTCGATCAGGACAAACTCACCGGGTTCCACATCGCGAACGAAGGTCGCCCCAATCAGATCAAAGGCACAGGATTCCGACGCCAGCACGTACTCGTTTTTGAGCTGACCCAGAGAGAGGGGGCGAAAGCCTCGAGGGTCACGAATTCCGAGAAGCTGCGTCTCGTTCATCAGGACCAAAGAGTACGCCCCCTGAAGCTGGGCTAACGCCTCGGCGGCCGCATCGACCAAGCTCCCCGCCTGGGATCGGGCGACGAGATGGAGGATCACCTCGGTGTCGGATGTGGAACTAAAGACGGACCCTTGCGCCTCGAGTTCCGCCCGGACCCGTGCGGCGTTGACCAGGTTGCCATTGTGCGCCAAGGACAGCGGGCCTCGACGCGTGCCTGCGAGAAACGGCTGCGCATTCTTGAGTTGACTCGAGCCGGTGGTGGAATATCGCACATGGCCAATGGCGCTATGACCCGGGAGCCTCCGGAGGCGCGCCTCACTAAAGACATCGGCCACGAGGCCCATCGCCTTCTCGACGTGGATTGCCTTGCCGTCGGCACAGGCGATCCCCGCCGACTCTTGACCCCGATGCTGCAAGGCGTACAGACCCAGATAGGTCAGATTAGCTGCCTCTGGGTGCCCATAGATACCGAAGACTCCGCACTCGTCTCGGAACTTGTCTGGCTGCTCGCTCATGACCTCACTATACCCAACGCCCTCTTGTCTGACAAGAGACAATGACGTTTTCCCCCTTTTAGAGGGCCCGCTTGATCCCCTGAAGGGCCTGGCGAGTCCGGTGTTGGTTCTCCACGAGGGCAAAGCGAACATACTCGTCCCCCAGATCGCCGAATCCGATCCCGGGAGAGACCGCCACCTTGGCCTTATCCAGGAGAAACTTCGAGAACTCCAAGGACCCCATGGGCCGATAGGCCTCGGGGATCTTGGCCCAGACAAACATTGTCCCTAGGGGTTTGTCGCACGGCCAGCCGAGCCGGTTCAGCCCGTCCACGAGGACATCGCGGCGGGCCTTGTACGTTGCGACAATCTCCCGAACACAATCCTGCGGGCCGTTCAGCGCAATGATGGAGGCAATCTGGATCGGCTGGAAGTGGCCGTAATCGAGATAGCTCTTGATCTGGGCCAAGGCCGCGATGATTTGGCGGTTCCCGACGGCGAATCCAACACGCCACCCAGGCATGTTGTAACTCTTGGAGAGGCTGAAGAATTCCACTCCGACATCCCGTGCCCCTGGAACCTGCAGAAAGCTCGGCGCCTGGTACCCGTCGAAGGTGAGGTCGGCATAGGCGAGGTCGTGGATAATTATCAGGCGATGGGCTTTCGCGAACTCCACCACCCGGTGAAAGAACTGCAGGTCCACGACCTGGGTTGTCGGGTTGTGGGGAAAGCTGAGGATCAGGAGCTTGGGTGGGGGCCAGCAGCTCTTGTAAGCCTCCTGCAGCTTTTCGAAGAAGTCAATCCCGGGTCCCAGCGGGACGTTCCGGACGTCGCCGGCGGCAATGATGATCGAGTAGGCGTGAATCGGATACGTGGGACTCGGGACAAGCGCCACATCCCCCCGTTCTACGATCGCCAAGGCGAGGTGGGAAATCCCCTCCTTCGCCCCGATGGTGACAATGGCCTCGGTCTCGGGATCGATTTCCACTCCGTACCGGCGGCGGTACCAATCGGCGATGGCCCCTCGCAGCTTGGTGATCCCGCGCGAGACCGAATAGCGATGGTTTTTAGGATTCCGAGCCGCCTCACAGAGCTTGTCCACGATATGCTGGGGCGTCGGCTGATCCGGGTTTCCCATGCCGAAATCGATAATATCTTCGCCTTGCGCCCGTGCCTTGGCCTTCAGCTCGTTCACGATGCTGAAGATATAGGGGGGCAATCGTTTCATTCGACCAAATTCATTCATGTCCCCCCCCCACTCGGTTCACAGTTCACGGTTCATGGTTCACGGGGTAAATTCGAATGGCGAATTTCGAAATCCCTCGGTCAACGGTCGTCGGTCATCGGTCTGCGAGCGTCACATGCGATCGGGTGCCGCCACTCCCAGGAGCCCCAAGCCGCTAGCGAGCACCGTCCGAATTGCCGAAACGAGCGCGAGGCGCGCCCGGCTTAGGGATTGATCCGGATTAATGATCCTAACCTTATTGTAATAACTATGCAACTCCCCTGCCAAATTTTGCAGGTAGGCGGGAATCCGATGCGGCTCGTACGCAACAGCCGCCTCCTCCACCACTTCGGGATAGAGTGCGAGCTGCTTCAAAAGCGTCAACTCCTCGGGCAGATCCAGCACGTCAACGGGCGCATCATGGTAGGGACCTGGGAGGCCGGCCTTTTCCGCTTCCCGAAGGACGCTGGACAGACGGGCGTAGGCATACTGGACATAGTACACCGGGTTCTCGAGTGTTTGGGCCTTGGCGACCTCCAGATCAAAGTCGAGCGGGCTGTCCGAGCGGCGCGTAAGGAAGAGGAAACGGGCCGCATCCTTCCCGACCTCTTGAATGACCTCGGCCAATGTTACGAACTCCCCACTGCGCTTTGACATTGGAACCGGTACCCCGCCCCGAAGGACCGAAACCATCTGGACCAACACCACATGAAAGTCCTCGGCCGGATACCCCAACGATTGTAACGCGGCCTTGACCCTTGGGATGTAGCCGTGGTGGTCAGCCCCCCAGACATCAACCAAGCGATCAAACCCCCGCTCGAACTTATCCCGATGGTAAAAGCAATCGGAAAGGAAGTACGTGGGCTCGCCATTCGCCCGGATGAGAACCCGGTCCTTGTCATCCCCGAAGGCGGTTGTGGCCAGCCAGATCGCCCCATCCCGCTCATAGACGTGCTGGCCATAGAGATCCCGGATCGCTTGCAGTAGCCCAGCCCGGTCCTTCGGATCCCACCTGCTGGGCAACCCTTTCTCACTGAACCACGAGTCGAAAGAGACCCCGAACCGGTCCAGATCTCCTTGCAGCTCCTCGAGCATGAGGCGGGTCGCACACTCGCCAATAACCGGAAGTGATTCCTGATCCGGGAGATCCAGAAACTTTTCTCCATACTCTTCCCGGACCTTCGCCGCCAGGTCCCTCACATACTCGCCGTGGTATCCCTCTTCGGGAAAGCACACGTCCAAGCCATAGCTTTGCCGGTAGCGCGCGAGGACCGAGCGGGCCAGCATCTCAACCTGCGTCCCGGCATCATTGATGTAAAACTCCCGTTCCACAGCGAAGCCGGCGGCGGTCAACAGATTGGCCAGGCTGTCTCCTACCGCTGCCCCGCGGCCGTGGCCAACGTGGAGGGGCCCGGTGGGATTGGCACTCACAAACTCGACCTGCACTTTTTTGCCTGCGCCGACCTGGCTCTGACCATACTGCGAGCCCGCCTCGAGGACTTCGGGACCGACGCGCTGCCAAAAACCTTTCGTGAGGAAAAAGTTGAGGTAGCCCGCACCTGCGACCTCGGTTCGTTCTACGATGTGGGGATCGGGATCGAGGCCGCGCCGGAGAATTTCCGCTATATCCCGGGGCTTGCGGCGGAGCGAGCGGGCCAGGGAAAAGGCAACCGGCGTTGCCAGATCTCCAAAGGTGGACTCGACCGGATATTCCCAGATCACCTCGAGTCCCTCGACCGGCCCCACCTCGCCTGCCTCCGTTGCCTCTCGCAGGGACTTCCGCAGATCCTCGGTGACCTCCCTCTTGAGTTTGGCCAGTTGCGTCATTTTTGCCCCGCTGAATACTGGCGAAATGTATCTGATATTTCGCACCGGGTCAATAAAAAGTGCAGTAAAGTAAGGTGGATGGCGGCCGGGCTAGGGCGTATATGGTGAGCGGAAGGGGTCCATGTCTGGGCACCCTCCTGAAGGACCTGGCGATCTCGGACTACTCAGGGAGTAGAGTCGATGATGGGTGTTTCTGAGGCTCGAGAGCCGGTTCGCTCTGTTCAGCCGTTATGTGCAGTTGTCCATGGAGGACGGCGCCGGGCTCGACCACCAGTTGTCCCGTCGTCACATCTCCCTTCAAGTTACACGAGGCACGGAGCGTCACGCGACCTTGGATCACGACATCTCCTTCGACGCATCCGGCGATGTCCGCTTCCCCAGCCTTGACCCCACCATGCACTTTAGCCTGTGGACCAATCTGGACGATCCCGTCCAGCTCGATATCGCCCTCGACTTCTCCGTGACAGACGAGGTCGCCGGTCCCGCGAACACTGCCCACGAAGCGGAGGCCACTGCCCAGAAAGTTGGAGTTCTTCTCCTCACGCCGG
>JAPUFX010000169.1 GCA_027293415.1 Candidatus Methylomirabilota bacterium | reverse complement strand
GCGAATGAACCGGTTGCGCAGCTCAAGCTGGTCAGCAAGTCGCCGGATTTCCTCCATCGCCCGCTTGAGGGCCAACTGGGTCTCGACGCGGGCGAGAACCACGGGAAAATCGAGGGGTTTCGTCACATAGTCATTCGCCCCGAGTTGCAAGGCGTCCACAATGTCACTGCTCTGATCTTTCGCCGTCGCCATGATGACGGGGAGATCTGACACCGAATAGCGCTGGCGGAGGATCTTGAGGACTTCCAGGCCGCTCATCCCAGGCATCATGATGTCGAGGAGCACCAGGTCGAATGGCTGCGCGTCACATATCTCCAATGCCTGATGCCCGTCTTCGGCGACGGCGACGGTGTAGCCTCGCCGCGTCAGACGCCGGGACAGCATGTCACGGTTGTCCGGGTTGTCGTCAACGACGAGCAAGGAGCCCTGGGCGGTGGTCATGATGTGGCCTCCTTGCCCAAGAAAGCCTCAATCTTTTCGATCAGCCGTGAGAATTCAATCGGCTTGGTGTCGTAGTCGTCACATCCTGCATCGATCGCTTTTTCCCGGTCGCCCATCATCGCATGGGCTGTGAGCGCGATAATGGGGATGGCCTGGGTCTCGGGCGCCGCTTTGAGATGCCGTGTCGCTTCCCAGCCATTCAGCACGGGTAAATCCATGTCCATCAGAATGAGGTCAGGAATTTCCGATTGGGCCATGGCCACGCCCTGTCCGCCATCCAGCGCGATCACCACCTCGTAGCCGCGCCGCGTGAGACGCCGGGACAACATGTCTCTATTCTCTTCATTATCCTCAACGAGCAGAATCTTCGCCATGCGGGACCTTCACTTATTCCCGGTTGCTGGGTCGCACGCAGGCCGCCACCAGGTCGCGGATCTTGCGCAGTAGCTCCTCCTGGCTGTACGCCCCCTTTTGGAGGATCTGTGTCACGGAGCCACTCAGCACCAGGCGGTCCTCTGGGGTGAGATTCTTGGCGGTCACCACGACAACGGGGATTGATCGCCATCCTTCCTGTTTGCGAACCTCTTCCAGGAACTGGAACCCGTCCATCTCAGGCATTATCAGGTCCAGGAGAATCAATTCCGGTCGGTTCTCGGCCATGCGCTCCAACGCCACGCGCCCATTTTCGGCTTCGGCCACCGCCCAGCCCTCTTTTTCCAGCCTGCGGCGCAGCAACTTGCGAATCTCTGCATCATCCTCAACGACCAGCACCGGGCAAGGCGGGTGTGCGCACTTGTACTTCTGCAGAATGACGGCCAGGCGCTTCCACTCGATGGGCTTGGTCAGGTAGTCTGCCGCCCCCAGCGTGTAGCCCATCTGTTTCTCGTCCATGATCGTGATCATAATGACCGGGATGTCGGTCAGCTCGGGATCGGACTTGAGCGCCGAAAGCACGGCCCAGCCATCCATGCCTGGCATTAGCACATCCAGGGTGATCATGGTAGGGCGCACGGTCTTGGCGAGCCGCAGGCCCTCCTCACCATCCATGGCGGCCACCATGTGCAGCCCTTCCTTCCTGAGGAAGCGCTGCATGAGGTCGTGTACCCTGGGGTCATCGTCGATGACGAGCACGGTGGGCGCGCCTTCCGGCGTCGGCACGGCAGTGGCTGGGATTTCCTCCACACGAGGAACCAGTGCGGCCTCGGGGTCAACTACCTTGGCGGGGAGCAAGATGGTAAAGGTGGACCCCTGGCCCGGCGCGCTCTCGACCGTGATGTCCCCCCCCATCATCTGACAGAATTTCTGGCTGATCGTCAGCCCGAGGCCTGTGCCGCCATATTTTCGGGTCGTCGAAGCTTCCGCTTGCGTAAATGCCTCGAACAGCTTCCCCATCTGTTCCGGCGTCATGCCGATGCCGGTGTCACTCACACGGAACTTGATCCAGGCCGTGCCGTCCACCATCTCACGGTTGGCCCCCAGGGTGAGGGTCCCCCGCTCCGTGAATTTGCAGGCGTTGCTGAGTAGGTTGAACAGCGCTTGTCGGACCTTGGTCAGGTCGGCCCGCATGGTGCCAAGATCGTCGGCGCAGTGCACCTTAAGCGTATTGGCGTCCTTCTCCACCAGTGGGGTGATGGTGGCCACGACGTCCTGGATCATCGGGGCGATGTCAAAGGTCTCCAGGTAGAGGCCCATCTTGCCGGCTTCGATTTTCGAGAGGTCGAGGATATCGTTGATGAGCCCTAGTAGGTGTCTGCCTGCTCCGTGAATCTTCTGGAGGTCCGGGATAAAGTGCACCTGCCCCAGATCCTCGGCCTCCTCTTGCAACATCTCACTGTAACCGATGATGGCGTTGAGCGGCGTGCGCAGCTCGTGACTCATGTTGGCCAAGAAGTCGCTCTTGACCCGGGTGGCCTCTTCGGCGGCTTCCTTTGCCTTTTGTAGCTCGGCTTCGGCCAGCTTGCGGTTTGTGATGTCCGCCCAGGAACCGACGATCTCCAATGGACGACCTGCCTCGTCGTGGATGACCTTGAAGGTATCCTGAATCCAGATATAGTGCCCCTGCCGGTGGCGGAAACGGTATTCGATCGTCCCTCCCCCCTGGCCGATCAGCTGATGGATGTCGGCAAACACCCGCGAGGCATCCTCTGGATGGAGATGGCTGGCCCAAAAGTTCGGGTCATCGAGCATCTCACGCGGGGTATGTGCCATGATCGATTGGAGATTCTCGCTGACGAACGTACACGTAAAATCTCCCGAGGCCTGATTGGTGTATATGATCGCCGGACTGATGGCGAACAGGTATTGTAACCGCTCACGGGCCTCTTGGAGTTCCGTCACTATCGTCTTTTTTTCATCTTTCATGTCAGCTTCCTCAAGTCGGCAACAATCATGTTAGTCTACCTCATTTTACAAAACAGAACGCCCTCTAGGCCGTGCTCCGCCCGCGAAGGCGCTGCAATGCTTGTGCCGGAGGTAGCTTCGGGGCTATGGTCAACCTCGGTTTTATACTTTCAATGGCTGCTGGCAACCGTAGGGAGATTAACTATCCATGACCGGTGCATGGGTTGTCAAGGGTTGGACCCGACTTGCAGACGGGGAAGCGCGATCCCCCGACCATTTTCGCTTTGGGCGCACCACAAACTCAATCACTTTCCTTACCTGCCGGCTCAGACGACATTCCCCGGTTGCGTGCAGTGTTTCCAGGAGAAGACTGGGTTAAGAGCTTAAGAGACGATGCAAAAACGTCTCAACTTCTGGCGGCATTGAGGTGAAACGCACAGAAAAAATCGTGGGACTCTCCGATGGCTGTTCCACGACCTTGCCGTACAGTGCTCCAGGGATCTCTTCGCCATTGTCGGCAATGAGATGCATCTTGAGGTTGGTCAAGGGGGCGACGGGATGTTCCAACCGTGCCTCGGCTCCCTTGGCTGACAGCTTGACGAAACTTCCCGTGAACATGACGCCACTCAGATGGTCCCCTTCGACCACGGTATAGCGGAGCGGGATCTCCTGAGGCAGGGGAATGAGCGCATCTTTTGTCTCCGGCAGAGAGAGCTTGTGTGTCCCGCCAATGCCTCGGACCTCGCTGAGGGGATGGGCTGTTCGAATCCCTTTGCTTTGATCTCCATCTGCTTTCCAACCCTGAGGATTGACCTCACTTCTTTTCGTGTCGGTTCGGAGATCAGGATCTGGCCTCCTATGGTGTAGGACTGGATGCGAGAGGTGAGGCTGACATGACTCCCCACCACCCCGTACTTCATGCGTTCGGGCGAGCCGATATTCCCCACCACCACTTGGCCCGTGTGCACCCCGATGCCCATTTCCACCTCGGGCAGGCCTTCCTGTCTATTCTCTTCATTGACCGCGGCCA
>JAPUFX010000168.1 GCA_027293415.1 Candidatus Methylomirabilota bacterium | reverse complement strand
AAAAGTCTTGGGCATAATTTGCATAACACCTAGTGCACCCACGCGTGATCTGGCTTTTGCTCGCAATCTCGATTCTGCAACAGCTTGAGCCTTGAAGTACTTCCAATCAAAACCTGGGCCAAAAAATCTCTTTGAATATTTTGAGAAATACTTATCATATTTGACCACCCTGTTATATCGCTTAAACGCGTGAGCGTGGTAGGGTATGAGCAGCAGTACAACGATGAGAACGAATCTTTTCACCACTGTTCTTTCTTCAGACGTTGTTCGCCTTCTGCCACCGAGCCGGTAGGGTCATACCCGTGCTCATATCGTGTCTCCTCAAGATAGCTTTCGTTCATGCGGCGGTCAAGGAGGAAGTTGCGGCAGATCAGTGTGCGGGGGTGGATCATGGTCGCGGGGTGTACGGAGACCGGTGGATTGGCTATAATGGACCCTCCTTGTGGGAGATCCAGGTGAGAAGGGTATGTAAGGATCTCACGGAAGCAGGAGACAATACAGGAGGAGGATATGAGTCAGCGAGGCACTCCCCCACTGATCCCACGCGAAGTCCTGTTCGGCAACCCGGACAAGGCCTCAGCCCAACTCAGTCCCAATGGGGAGAAAATTGGCCACCTTGCCCCGTTAAATGGCGTGCTCAACGTCTGGGTCGGCCCTGCCGATGACCCCGCAGCGGCCAAACCGGTCACGAAGGATACCGGTCGCGGCATCCGCTTCTACGGCTGGGCCTTTACAAGCGACCACATCCTATACATCCAAGACAAGGACGGCGATGAGAACTGGCGACTCTACAGCGTGGACCTGAACACCGGCGAGACGAAGGATCTGACACCCATCGAAGGTGTACAGGCACGGGTCCAGGAGGTCAGTCCGAAATTCCCAGATGAGATCCTCGTCGGGATTAACGACCGCGTTCCTGAGCTTCACGACATATACCTCGTCAACATTGGCACTGGCGTGAAACGTCTCATCCAGGAGAATGAGGGATTCGTCGGCTTTGTTACCGACGACGAGTATACCATCCGGCTTGCGAAACGGATGACGCCTGATGGGGGAAGTGAAATTCTCAGGCCGACCGGAGAAGGAGGCTGGGAACCGTTCATGACGATTGCCATGGAGGACACACTCACCACATCCCCTGTCGAGTTCGACAAGACAGGTAAAATACTTTACATGATTAGCAGCCGCAACCGGAACACCGCTGCGCTGATTGCGCTGGACCTCGAAAGCGGAGCGCAGACCTTGGTGGCTGAGGATCCACAGGCAGACGTCAGCGACATCATGGTTCATCCGACGGCAAAAAACGTGCAGGCCGTCGCGTTCACGTACGACCGTAAGCACTGGCAGATCCTTGACGCGTCCATTCTGGAAGACATGCGCTACCTGCGCACGGTTGCTGACGGTGACGTCGAGGTCGTGAGTCGGACCCTCGACGATCGGTACTGGATCGTCGCCTACGTCATGGACAATGGCCCCGTTCGCTACTACCGCTACGATCGCGAGGGACAGCAAGCACATTTCCTCTTCTCAAATCGTAAGGCGCTTGAGGGCATGCCCCTGGCCAAGATGTCCCCAGTCGTCATTGCATCACGTGATGGGCTAAACCTCGTCTGCTACTACACGCTGCCGGTGGGGAGTGACAGCAATGGCGACGGCCGCCCTGATGAGCCGTTGCCGATGGTCCTCGTAGTTCACGGTGGACCGTGGGCGCGAGATGTTTGGGGCTATAACGCCTGGCATCAGTGGCTGACCAACCGCGGCTATGCAGTGCTAAGTGTTAACTTCCGTGGTTCAACCGGATTCGGAAAGACGTTTATCAACAGGAGCACGCGAGAGTGGGGCGCAAAGATGCACGACGATCTTATTGACGCGGTCCATTGGGCCATTCAGCAAGGGATCGCCGACGCCGACCGCGTGGCGATCATGGGGGGGAGCTACGGCGGGTACGCAACTCTGGTTGGTCTGACGTTTACCCCGGAGATGTTTGCTTGTGGCGTAGACATCGTGGGACCGTCGAACCTGGTAACCCTGATTGAGTCGATCCCCCCCTACTGGCAGCCGCAGGTCGAGCTGTGGACAACGCGCGTAGGCGATCACAGAACCGAGGAGGGCCGAGCGTTTCTGACCGAGCGCTCTCCGCTCACCTATGTGGACCGGATCCAGCGCCCACTGCTGATCGGCCAGGGCGCTAACGACCCGCGCGTCAAGCAGACCGAGTCCGATCAGATCGTCCAAGCGATGCAGGAAAAGAACATCCCGGTAACATATGTGCTATTTCCGGACGAGGGACACGGATTTGCCAGGCCACAGAACCGGCTGTCGTTCAACGCCGTCGCTGAGGCGTTCCTCTCTGAGTGTCTTGGCGGGCGGTATGAACCCATCGATGATGATTTCAAAGGCTCGAGTATTACTGTTCCCATCGGAGCCGATGTGCTGCCTGGCTTAACAGAGGCTCTTCCTTCCCCACTTTGACTTTTTGTCAATTGCTCACCGCTTAAATGACCGCCGGAACGACCGGGCATTTTGCATGTACATTCAAATAATTACAGTCCTACTACAGCGCGCTAATTATCGTGCACATCCTGCACTGCGACGATGTTGTGAGTGTCTTTTGCCTTGACAAATTCGTGTGAAAACTTTATTATAATAACTCCAAACCAATAGGAGGGAGGCTAATGATGCGAAAGAAGGTTTCCGTTGTTCTCGTAGGACTGGCCTTGGCAGGCCTGGCCGCGTGCACGAAGAGTCCGTACGGGATTCCGCCAGGCGGCCCCCACTTTGCCTCGGGGTCACATTTAGCGTACTCCACTCGGGGTGGGGAAAAGCCGAACCTGACTAAGGCGGAATTTGAGAAGGCCCAACAGGAAGGTTGGTGGGGAACCGCGATTAGTTACAATATTGACGAGTTAGAATAAAAGATTAGGGCCCTCAGCGTTCAGATATTGTTCATGCGCGTTGAGGGCCCTCGTCTTTCCACAACCCTCCACTCCCTCGCTTTATTGCCACTCTAGAACTTCCGGCTGAACCAGCCTGCCAAACTGTCGCAAAATCGTCCGTCAAGAGGAAACTCCGATGCCAGCTAACTAGCTGATTCTGCTCTGTTTAGCCCGCGATCCGCCTCGGCACAGAAACTGCAAAATTCCACGTGATGATCGACATCCACGGATCTGGGGTAGACGGATTTGAGAGCAGGACCAGTAGAAACCACGAAATCTAATGAGCTACGGCAGACCACTGCATCCCTATGGATATGGGTGATGTCGGCCGGCGTTCTGCTGCTTTTGACAGCCTGTGCGGCAAGCATCCAGGAACCGGGCCTCAGGTCAGTGGTCTCTGAGGAGCAGGAACGCGCACACGCCGCACAGCTTCAGCGAAAGGCCAAGCGGTTTCGGTGGGAGCAGCACACCCGGCTCGACACCATACTCATGCGCCTGCTACTCTCGATGCCAAACCCGCCACACGTGACCGCCAACGTGGTCGAGTCTGATGCGGTCAACGCGGTTGTGGACGGGGAAGGGAGAATCGGGGTGCCCCTCGGCATGTTGAGATTCGTGAAGAGTGACGATGAACTTGCAGTCGTCCTGGGCCACGAGTTGGGACACCTCCCCACCTCCAGGGCCCATGGGCTTGTGACGTGGACCCTGGGCTATCATGAGCGTGAGGCCGACATCCGGGGTCTCGTTTACGTCCACCGAGCCGGTTATGATATCCGAATGGGGGCTCGAGTCTTTGAGCGGATGGCGACCGAATTGGCCGTACCGCCCTGGGACGAGGAGAGAGGTTCCCACCCGAGCCATGCCGAACGGATAATCCTGGCTGAAAAGATCGCCAGTCTTCTCGAAGGAAACGGTGCGGAATCAGATCTGGAAATTTTAGGTCAGCAACTCCCTTCGCTCTTAGGACCCTCCACAGATCTTCCCTGAGAATCCGGTCCCTCACGAAATGCGAAACCTCGCCTTCCCGTTTGTACACCTGAATCAAGACGCCCGGACGCTCCCCTACACCTCGTCCCCCGCCTCATATCGACCAAGCTATCCAGCCGAAATTACGGCCGCACGGGCGATATCTTCCATCCGAATTTTGTCTACGTCAAACCGGTCTAAGGCGCGATGGAGCTTCTCAAAAGTCTCCTCGAAGCTTGGAACGATCTTTCGAGCCCGGGTCAAAGGGTTGCACCTGGCGAGGATAAAGTTCTTGACGTAGGGGTGGTTGATACCCCGCTTTTTAATTCCGGCGACGACGTCGCTCAGCACCGCATCGGCGGCCTCAACCTGCTCTGCCCGCCGCTGGCGTTCCTCATAGGCCTTAGCGAGCGGAGACCGGAGGAACTTGTCCACCCGGCGGAGGATTGGGGAGAAAGCGCCACCCGCAAATCGGGGATGACGTTCGTACATCAAGCCCAGTGTAATGTAGTATGGCTCTTCAAACTGGAAACTAAAGGCTTCCTCGGATTTGCCTCCTTCCTGGAGCTGCAGGGCCCGATACATACGAATCACCTCTAGGGATTTCTCCCGGAGGTTGTGGGCCTTCTCGGTGTTGAGGGCCAGGATCTGAAAGGCGACCTCCGCATCCGGAATGAGGATAGCGGAAACCCATTTGGCTTTGAGCTTTCGGAGGGCGGCTAATCGGTGGTGGCCGTTGGGGGTCCAATAGCTCCCGGGACCCTGCGCAACCACCACAATCGGATCGACGAAGCGATCAAGCTTCTTGATTACTTCTTGCAGGCGCTTGACGTGAGGTTTCGAAAGGTCGCGTTGATATGGTGTTGGCTCTACCTGCTCCAGAGGCAATAAACTGAAGAGTTGCCATCGCTCTCCCACTGGATCGGTATAGATCGCCAGGACATGGCCGCCATGCTCCTCGATCTCACGCGCCAACGCGAGCGCGTGTGGGGGCGGCTTCCCCTTGGCCGGAAAGACTGTCCAACTTCCCTGCTGCTGCATGATTCTCCCTCCCGACACCAGCATTCACGTCCTCCAAAACTGCCCCATCTTACAGCACAGGCCTGTCGAGGGCAAAGGGACGCCCCCGGTGGCGTCCCGGAGGCGTGCAAAAAGAAAACGCTATGTGTATAGGAATCGACGGCGCTTATTTTTTGGTAGGACTTGGGAGGGTACGAAAAACCTGATAAACCCAGGAGTCTTCAGAGGTGATCCGTAGGGAGACAGAGCCCAGAACCACCGACTGCAGAACCGTAGCCGCATGGGACGGTACCGATCCGAGCCATTTCCGAAGCCGCTTTTCGGCTTCCTCATCGGTCACCTGAGGCTGTTGTATTTCGTCCAAGAGTGTCATAAATGCGTCTATCGCCTCTCTGTCCACCGCGGGGGTCGCCTGCAGAGCGGTTTTCAGCCGAGAGACGATACTCTTATCCAACCCGGTTGCCATCGCACCTCCTTATACGACCATAGCGGTAAGGCTCTACCGCAGCCGATCCGCCGTTACACTAACAGTTTTCTCACCCGTGTCAAGGGCGGGATTACTCCTGGGAACCGCTTCCGACAACGCCTAGGTGAATTACAGACCGCTACGGCCGTCCTTGAAAAAGGTATCCTTACGAGGAACCGGAGGACGGAAATGCCTTCGGAAAGAGCCGGTGGGCATTCTCACTCGTCACGCGAGCCACCTCCTCCACGGATACGTCTTTTGCCAAGGCGATGGCCTGACAGGAAATCACCACGTTTTTCGGCTCGTTCCTGCAGGCCGGATCGGGGCCGAGGACAGGTGAGTCGGTCTCGAGGAGAAGCCGGTCGAGCGAGAGATGGCGAATCAGCTTCTGTTTTTGTTGGGATCGCACTACCGAGGGCGGGATCGAGAAGTAGTAGCCAGCCTCTATCCCCTCCATTGCCGCCGAGGCTTTCCCATCAAAAGCGTGTAGGAGTACCTTCTGCGCGCCCTGCTCCCGCAGGAACCGAACCGTGTGCCTTCCGGCAGAACGGGAATGGACATTCAAGGACAGATCCAACTCTTTAGACAAAGCGATAAACTTGATAAACGTTTGCTCCTGGATCTCCCAGTCTTTGGCTTCCTTAACGGCCCAATGATCCAGCCCTACTTCGCCGATCCCCACCAACCGATCACGGTGGGCACGGATAAAGCTTACCATCGCCTCGGCGAGCTCGAGATCCAGGGTGTCGGGATACAGCCCTGTACAGGGTTTGATGCTGGGAAACCGCTCGGCAAGATCCAGGACCCTCTGGGCCTCCTCCAGGTTTTCACTGACCGTCACAATCCCCTCCACCCCCACCTCAGCTGCTGCCTGAAGCACCGCCTCGAGATCAGCAGCGAAAGCCTCATCACTCATATGGGCATGGGCATCAATCAGCAGCACCGCTGAACCTCGC
>JAPUFX010000167.1 GCA_027293415.1 Candidatus Methylomirabilota bacterium | reverse complement strand
GCCTGATAACTCGGGACACCAGGTCAAAGATGGAACACGATCGCGCCGCGCAGCGCTCTGGCGACGGCTTGCCCTCTGGGGCTGCATCCTTTTCGTCTTGTCCGCAGCGGTTTTTCTCGAGGCTGCCCAAGGAGAGCAGGTGCAGGCACGGAGTCGCGTCGAGTTGGTGGGAAACGTTGTCCTGCCTCAGGCAACGAGGTTTGGGCTCATTCGCGACCCGAAATCAGCGCACCTGGGCCTCTACAAGGATGGCGAGGCCATTTTTGCGGGGGAGCAGCCCTTACCGGTGGGCAAGGTCGTGGCGGTGCACGATCGCGCCCTCGTAATCACCCTGGCGAGCGGGCAAGCCGTTGAAATACCTCAGGGGGCGAGGCTGCCAGGCCCACACGGTCTGGTTTTCGTTCGAAGCGTCTTGATCGATACGTTGCGCTTTCAGATTCGGGTGGCGGCAGCGGGCACCCTCGACAGAAACTATTCTGTCGTCGACATCCTGGGCCGGCGTGCAATCCTTCAGCGGGACGCAATCCCGGGCGAAAGCCGGACGGCTACCCTCGCAGAGATGGTGAATACCATTCCATTTGTCGAGGTAGCGCCGGACACCTGGGAAGTGCCTGGGCAGAGCGTCAAGCAGCTCGGCAATCACGTGGCACCGCTTCTCACCGAAACCCTCCGCTCGGCGAGCCCAACCGTTACCATGAAGGATGGCGTCGGTCTGAAGTTACACAACTCGCTGGGATCGGGCACCCTGGACCGCCGAGGCTTCAAGATCGGATACGCAAAGATGGCTCAGCGGACGGGCCTTGAGGTAGGCGACGTGATCATTTCTGTAAACGAGCAACCAGTCAACTCGGCAGGCGGCCTATTTAGAATCTATCGGACACTCAAGTCTGACTCCACCGTCTCCGAGGTCAAAGTGGTTATCGAACGCAACAACACGTTGCGAACCTTGACGTACCGCATTCGCTAGCCCCCATCTCTGAGCTTAAAAAATCCTCAACGACAAGGGATTCCATCGAAGTCTTCCGCCAGAGAGCTTTTCGGTTGACAGGGATGAGTCGAAAACGCTACTTTGCACTGCTACGTGAAGGGGATTCCTCACCGAATGAGGCCGCACATCGGTCAGACCTTGAGATGGGCGACCGTTCGTCCCTGTAGACGAACATCCAGGTAGCACGGAAGAAGGCCTGGCCAAGATCTCTTGGACGCCCAAGTCTGACTCCCCCGTTCCTAGCTCTTACATCTTAAATAAAGTTCATTGCCCCGGGCTTTAGGATCAGCATAAAGCCCGGATGATCGTTACCCGTTTGTCCACCGCTACCTCAGGCGTATCACTCCGGAACCCGTGACCGGGAAGGCCAAACGGATACTGAGAGTTCGTCGTTTCCAAGACCGTCGAGGTCGCCGGGATCTGGGAATTTCACAACCCCGTCGAATTACCTTGTTCCTGGCACTCCCGCTGGCACTCGAGCTGGCTTCACAGGCACAGGCGCAGGTGGCGTTTGAGGTGCCAACCACTTCTCCTTTTCAGGCCGCGATCGGCCCCAAATCCGTCGCCATCGGCGACCTTAATGGGGATGGGAAGTTCGACCTCATCACCGCGAACGGGACCTCCAACAACGTCTCGGTCTTTCTTAATGTGCTCAATATGGGCTTGCCCCCCGTCGGAGGAGGGGGTGGCAGTGGAGTTGGAGTCGAAGATGACAACTGCTTCATCGCCACAGCGGCCTATGGCTCACCCCTGGCCCCCCAGGTGCAGCTCCTCCGGGAGCTTAGGGACCGATACCTACTTCCGTTTGCAACGGGGCGAGCATTTGTTAAGCTCTACTACGCGCTGAGTCCCCCGCTGGCGGAGCTGATTGCTGGCTCGAAAATCCTTCGCACCATCGTTCGGGCGGGGCTCGTTCCGATCATCGGGTGGGCGGCCCTGGTCCTTTGGTCTCCCAGTCTGGGCCTGGGAATCCCAATAGTGGCCCTAGGCCTCGGGCTCTGGCTGGCCCGGAGGAAGTGGGTCGTGTACAGGAGGGCACGCACATGATTCGCACGGTCGAGATCACGGTTCCGACGAAAGGCCACTGCGATGTTCACGATCTGACCGCTTTCATGAGCGAGGCGATCCAAAAGAGCGGCCTCCGTGAAGGGCAAGTGTTGGTCTTCGTCCCAGGCTCAACCGCGGGAGTCACCACGGTGGAGTTCGAGCCGGGCGTGGTTCGGGACCTCCGTGAGTTCTTCGACGCAATCATCCCGGAGCGCCGGAATTATCACCATCACGCCACCTGGGGCGATGACAACGGCGCCAGCCACCTCCGGGCCGCCCTCTTGAAGCCCGCACTTCCGATCCCCTTTCGGGACAGCAAACCACTACTCGGCACCTGGCAGCAACTCGTCCTCGTCGACTTTGACACGCGGCCCCGACGCAGGAGGGTGATCTTTCAGCTGACCGGCGAGTCCTAGACTCACCATCGGTCGCCCCTGGTCATTCCCAGCGGGCAACGCGGGGAGGAGCGAGGGGAGAATCAGGAGGGATAGAAGAAGGTGAGGAGGGATTCGCGGAGGACTTTAGCGGCCAAGGTGGACGTAATCCCGGCAGGATCGGAGGGGGGACAGACCTCGACCAGGTCCATGGCCACTACCTCGAGGTCGCCCATCTGCCTGAGCACCTGAAACAGCTCAGCACTGCTCCATCCCCCAGGTTCCGGGGTGCTTACTCCTGGCGCAAAGGCAGGGTCCACCACATCGATGTCAATCGTGAGATAGACCGGCTTGCCCGTGAGCATCTTCAGTACTTGGGTCACGTCCACAGGCGGACCCGGGAAAAGGTGGGTCCGACCGCGGGCAAAGGCCACCTCCTCGGCGGTGGCGGAACGGATTCCCATCTGCACTACACATCCTGACTCCAAGAGCTCCGCAACCCGCCGCATGACAGTGGCGTGGGTGAGTGGCTCGCCTTCACAGCTTTCCGCCAGGTCCGTGTGGGCATCCAATTGCAGGAGAACGAGATCTGGATGCTTCACGAGGGCAGCCTTGACCAAGGGAAGGGTGATCAGGTGTTCCCCACCCAGGGCAACAAAGGGCATGCCGTTCTCTAGGGCTGTTGCCGCCTCCTTTTCAATCCTCGCCAGATTTGCCTCAAGATTTTTCGGATGCAGTTCAAGGTCTCCGTGATCAATCACTTTGACGCGGCGAACATCTCTATCCAAGTCCAAGCTATAGTCTTCGAGCCCTTCCCCAGCTACTCGGATCTGCTGGGGGCCAAATCGGGTCCCACGGCGATAAGAGGATGTCAGATCTAAGGGGGCACCGAAGATGACGACCTCAGGGCTCTTTGGTCGCATCATTCCGTCGGAAGCAGATCACCCCGGATTTCACGGGGGAGGACAAAGGCAGCGCGGTGGACCTCGGGGGAGTAAAAGCGGGTCTTGAGTTTCTCCGCCCGGCCCTCATCGAACTTGATCGGATGATTCACCTTTGAGCCGAGCACAAAGCTCCACAGTCCACTGGGGTAGGTTGGAACCGCTGCAGTGTAGGGGAGGGCCACAGGGAAGAGGGAACGAACGATTCCGAGGACCTCCCGAATCAGTTCCCGATCGAGGTAGGGGGATTTGGATTGGGTAACGAAAACTCCTTCTGCGGTTAAGGCATCGTGCACCGCCTGGTAAAAGTCCTGCTGAAACAGCTTCACCGCCGGACCGACTGGGTCGGTCGAATCGACGATGATCACATCATACACCCCACGCATCGCCCGGACATGCTCTGCCCCGTCTGTGATCATGACTTCCACCCGGGGATCATCCAGGGCCTGGCTCAGAGTCGGCAGGAACCGGCGGGCGGCAGCCACCACCCGGTCGTCAACCTCTACGAGACGTACGTGTTTAAGGTCTGGATGTTTCAGAATCTCCCGGACCGTTCCGCCATCGCCGCCTCCGATGACCAGAACCTCCTGGGGCTTCGGATGGACGGTCATCGGGACATGAGTGATCATCTCATGATAGACGAACTCATCCGCTTCGGTGGTCTGGATCGCCCCATCGAGGACCAACATCCGCCCGTACTGGTAAGTGTCCAGAACGGCCAGATGCTGGAAGGAAGTTTGCTCTACCAAGAGGCTCTCCCGCACTCGAAGCGTAATCCCGAGGTGTTCGGTTTGCCTCTCTGTAAACCAGAATTCCATAGTTCTGTCCAATGTCCAGCCCTTCGGGCTTGTTCACAGTTCATAGTTCACCGTTCACAGACTCAGAGTCGGAATTCTACCGTGAACCGTGAACCGGAACTCTAGTACCAAAGGACAGCGGCGGCCACCACCGACCCGAGGGTTCTCACCTGATAGTCTACTCCCCGAGTCCTGACCTCGTGAAGCTTCATCTGACGCTGCTGGAACGCCTCCTCCAGCATCCTGGAAACCTCGGCCTCAGCCTGCTCGCGCCTGCCCGTGCCCGCAAATTCCATGATGACCCCGAAGCTGTCCCGCGAGAGGCCGACCCCGACCGCCGCCGCAATGTGCTCGCCGGGAACCTCCGAGGTCCAAGTGCAATAGGCTGTCGGCACAAGCGAGCCTGGAGCAATCTCGAGGGCCTCTACAAACTTGGCACCCGGAGGCAAAACGCTACTCACCTTCAACAGGTTCACGTTGCCGATCCCCGCGGCCAGTAGGGCATTATCAAAGGCATTCATCGGTGTGGGGCCGGCAGCCGCCCCAACCGCCAACGTGTAGCTCACCGGCGTGATCAGCATCGTTCCCTCCCCCGCCTCGACCGCAAGCCGCACGACAAATGGGGGATGTATAACAGGAATGGCCACGTCCCGCAAGCGGAATTTCCGGTAGCGCTTGCATCCAAGAGGCCCGGAAACGTACAATGGTGCGATTGTGATAAGATCGGAGGCACCGTGACCTTACACAGTGCGATCTGGGTCTGGGGTGGCACCGTAATGCTTGCCCTTTTCGCCCTGGCCTTTCTTTTCTTCATCCACGGCCAGGGGACGGTCGCCCTCGGCCTCTTTTTCGGGGCAAACGTGATCGGCATCCTCGTCTGGTTGCTCGCCACGAGTTTCCGTCGAGCTTATCCCCCCAAGGAAGAGAAAGAGGAAAGTGGCCCACCCCTTCTGGACCGGCTGAACAAAGAGGAGTAATCCTCGTCAGGGATATTGCACCACGACAACTGCCGTCCCTCCCTCCGGGACCGTCACAGACCTGGACATGGTTCCCAAGAGTTCATGCCAGACACGGAGGCGATAGGTCCCAGGAGTGACACCTGTCAGGGCGAAGCGACCCTGCGAGTCAGTCACAGCTGCAAACGAGTTGTCGGTGACGAAGATGAAGGCCCTCATCCAAACATGGCCCACATCACAGATAACTCGAAGAAGCCCTGGAGTGTCGAGCATGACCCGTACCTCTTCTCGAAAATTTGGAAGAGCTACGTGAAAGAGGGTTTCGTCTCGTTTACGGAGGGCATGAGCCGTATGGAGGACAGCGTCGCTGTTTCGGATCTCCAACAGAGCGCCGACGGGAGCAACCTGGACCCTTGGCATGAACCGGCAGTCCCGGTTATCCAGCACGGCGATCCCCGGCGTACGGACCCGATCTTTCTCCTGCACTCCCTCGATTTCCACCAACACATTAGCCACCCCCCTCTCCGGGGAAAGGAGAAGCCGCTCTAGCGGTCTCCACGCGCCACAGACCTCTCGGTTTTTCTGGACCGAAACCCATTGCTCATCCAGCGTTGGCCCCAGAAACTCTACCCGCCCCTTGACATCCTCTGCCCGAACCGGCTTGACCAAGGACAGGATGAAAAGCCCGAGGAGCCAGGCCTTCAATCCGAAGGGAACGGCGCCGAATCTCCCCATGCTTCCTCTCGACTTGTGCAGCCGGCCCTTCACGGTCGATCCCTCATTGATCGGTCCTCCCAAACTTCCCAGACAGGTCAGGCCGTTCCATCTCACGAAGGAGGCGATGTATCTCCTCTTCCGGCACTCGGAGGAACGATTCCACCCGAACCGCGCCGACCTCGCCCCGGCGCAGGAGATCCAGGAACTCCTCGAGGGGAATCCCGATTTCCGCGGCCAGGTCCTCCGGGCGATGGAAACACTGATCGAGCGTATGGGGAAGACCCGGACGCGTCGCACCCCGCCGCAGGAGGGTCAAGATCTCTTCCTCCCGAACGTGGCGCCGCCCATCTGGCATCGTCACCAGATGGAACAGGGCACTTTCCCGATGGAGCTGACTCAGGTACTCGACATCTAGCTGCAGACGCCTTGCTACCTCTTCGAGGGCAATGAACTGCGGCCCCTCTCTCGCAGTTTTGCCTGCCTCAATTTTTTTCTGAAGCCACTGCCGCAGGCGATCCCTCTCGCCGTTCATCGTCTCCCCTCACACGATTGACTTCCGCTCATCTTGACGAGCCATTATACTCCAAAGATCCAGCCCGAGAAACCATCCATGCGATGAGCCCTTCTCGTCACCCGCGACCGAGATCTCGAGATGCGGCCGAACGAATTCCAGAAGGAGGGAGCGATGTCAATTGCTGAAAACATCAAGACAGCAGAGGAGCATTTAGAGGCGGAAAGTAAAAGGGAGCTCGACCGGCTCCTCGGCACATTAGCCGAGGAGTGCGTCTATGAGGAGAACCTCCTGAAGCGGAGCGTGCGGGGTAAGGAGGAGGTTGCCCAGTACTATGAGGAGCTGTGGCAGGCGTTTCCGGACGTTACCTACGTTGTGACGAACCGGGTCGCCGACGAGGCGTGCGTCATCTATGAGATGAGGAAGGAGGTTAGACAATACAAGCAGTTAGCACACTTAGGGATGCAGGATAACGCAAAAGTGTGCAAATCGTGACGTGAATCCGCAACCCCCGCGCAACCAGGGGGGGAGTCCACCCCGACCCGACCTCAGTTGCGCGCGTGTATGGGTGGTGCCCGGAAATTTTTTCGCGCCGCATGAGGGCAGGCGTCCACAAAAAACACCACGAGCGCCGAGTTGCCCCGACGCCCGTGTGCGTTTAGACGGCAAGATCAGGCTTAAGGACAACCGCCGCTGCGGCGACCACCAACTCGCAGCTGCGATGCCTCCTAATCATAAGCCCTTTTATCTTGTTACTGGGAATTTCAACGAGGTGAGCCGGGGCGGCCGCCTAGCAGCCGCCCCGTACGGCTCCCCCAATGTGTTGTTACTTGGAAGGGATGAGCCTCCATATGTGCTGGATATGGACCTCACTCCCATTGTTGTAAAAACTCCGCTTAACGCCTGCCGGTACTACCCACTTGCTGCCCGGGCCATAGACCTGAGTTTTTCCGCCGCTCACGACCGTGAGCTCACCCTGGAGGGAACTTCAGAGGACCGTGGCCTCCGGGGCGAAGTTCTCCCTCTTGGCTCCAGGTTCCACCCTCAGTTCCACGAGTACTATTTTTTCTATCCCGGGCACATCGGAAGGAAACTCGGCCAGCACCTTGGAAGACCAACCCTTTCCCTTTGCGGCCGTGGCCGGTGTCGCTGCCGTAATCACCAGCCCCACAGCAAAGATCAGGGCTGCCAACAAGACCGATGGTTTGCCTTGCATCATTTTCACCTCCCTTCTTTTGAGATCTGCGATCTGATGAGCCAT
>JAPUFX010000166.1 GCA_027293415.1 Candidatus Methylomirabilota bacterium | reverse complement strand
AGAGCCGGTAAAGGTATAACCCGGCACCGTACCCCATACCCCCGGAGGGTGAAAATGCCCTTCGGGGGTTTCTCTTTCCATGTTACATTTGTAACATGGAGATTTGGAGCAAGCCGCTGTTACACGGTGCAACCTGGAGTTACAAGAGCGTAACACCGTTAAAAGAAAGGAGCGCGCTTGTAACCCCTTGCCGGGAAACCCCGGCACTTTTCCCTCTCAAGGCGGAGACACCGGTTCAAATCCGGTTGGGGCCACCATAAGTTTCAAGTAGTTAGCCTGAGTTCCCTACCGTCTGAGCCCCACTGCTGTCCATTTTGGTGTCTATCGAAGCCTCAGGACCCCTATTTTTGGGTGTGCAGGACGCGGCAAAACATGACATTTCGTGACCGAAAAACGCAACCAAACCGCAACCAACGTGACAGTCTCCTCACTTCCCATCTTCCCGTTTGAAGTGATCCACATCATGCGAATGGCTGCCCACCGTCATTGCTCTAACTTTCCCGCGTGATAGTTTTAATGACAGAAAAGGCAAATTGCCCTAGCGAAAAAAATGTGCTCTACACCGTAGAGCTCAAGCATCACGGGGCGAGTGGTGAGGGGGCGAGCAATATGTGGACCAACAAAGCAGTCTGGAAAAGTCGGTGGGCCAAGGTACTGCTGTTAACCTTTGTCCTGCTCCCGTTATACGGCATGCAGGCACAAGGTCTCGATGTACTACGCCCTTCAACATCACTGCTGGAAGGCAAGGAGCTGGTTCAAGCCCTGAAGGAGGGAGGGTACGTCATATACTTCCGCCATGCGAAAACCGACCGGGTGGTTGAGAAGTGGGACAAGCTTGTCCTAGAGGATTGCGCCACCCAACGGAATCTGTCCGAAGAAAGCCGTCAGCAGGCGCGCAGGATCGGTGCCAGCTTTGCCGCTCTCGGAATACCGGTGGCAAAAGTGCTAACAAGCCCCTGGTGCCGCTGCGTCGATACCGCGCGCCTTGCCTTTGGTGATTTTGAGACATCTCATGACCTGCGCTTTCCCGCAATGGAGGGGGTAGAAGAATTCCAACGCGTGAGGGATGCGCTGCGCGAGATGCTCAGCACGCCACCCCCAGGGGGCTACAATACGGTTCTGGTTTCCCACGGTACCACTCTCATGGACGCGGTGGGTATCAACCCCAAGCCTGAAGGCGTCGCGCTGATTTTCAAGCCGTACGGCGATGGCACGTGTTCCCACGTGGCGACGGTGCCGCCGAGCGAATGGGATAGACTCTTGGCGTTCAGGTAAGGCGCCAGGCGTGTTGGACACGGTTTGCGTAGGGCAGGAATGAAACGCCCGGCGCTTGAAGCTCATTGGTCAGGCGGAAACTGAGAGCCTCCAAAACGGGTTCAGGGAAGGGGTAATTTTACTCCGGCGTTTCGCGGCTGTTCCCTTCGGCATTCACGGCAATGAGTATGTCCCCTTCGCCGGTTCCACCGCCCTGGCAGTTGAACTGGGTCACGTGGTGCGCCCAAGAGGATTCGACCCGCTGACCTGCTAATTGCTAATCAGATGCCCGCCGCCCAGTCCCAATAAATCAAGTCCTTTCACGACCCTGCTACCAAGTTGCGACCGGCATAATCCCCACTCGAGCACGAGTTGAAGGCTGACAAAGTCTCTAGGTGCACTAGCGAGCACTGAAACCAGGGCCCTTGACACCCCCTGCCCGTGTCGGGGATACTTGCCCCCCCCCAGGAGAGGCAGACATGGACCCGGGGTAGCCAGAGTCCATAGCCCACTTCCGGCACAGTCGACGGCGCACCAACCATTCAGACGCCTTCTCGGGCACGGTACGAGCAGGAAGGGCGTTTTTATTTCCTGTCGGGAGATGGAAGGGAAGCGGGGGAGCTAAGATATGAGGAGAAAGCAAAGGCAGGACGTATGTCGGTGTACCTAAGTGCCATCCTGATCGGACTGTTACACGGTGTAGAACCGAGCCACGGGTGGCCGGTGGCTGTGGTCTACTCCCTTCAACGGGAACGGCGAGCGTGGTTTGGGCTTCTTACTTCGAGCATCCTTGCCTCTTTTCATCTCATTTCTTCCCTCGCGGTGGTGTTGGTTTTCCTTCTTGTTAACCGGGTGGTGGACCTCTCATCCCTGCCCATTGTTCGGTACAGCGTGGTCGCCTTGCTTCTCTACATGGCCTACCGGGCCTATACCGAACCTCACAAGCATACGCACGGGAATCACCATGACCATCACGGTCACTCGCATAGTCACGGGCATGAGCACGCCCATGTCCATCATCGGAAGACCCCGCAATCCCTCTGGGACATGGCGGTATTTGCTTTCATCCTGGGATTCATCCACGAGGAAGAGTTTGCTCTCCTTGCCCTCTGCCTGGGGGGAATCCATTGTGTTGCTCTCATGCTGACCTACGCCCTAGCCGTGAGTATTGCCATCATCGGAGTAACGCTCCTGGCTATTCAGGGTTACCACCTGTTGGAGGAGCGGTTGAGAGAGTACGAGGCATACATTCCCAAGGCGTTGACGGGTCTTTTCGTGCTCATGGCCGTTTTATATCTCTTCCGTGCCCTATGAAAGGGGTGCTCTTCAAGAAGCATGGGAAGGTCATCTGGAGCGCACCGTAGGAGCCTGGCCAGTGGTGTCCATCCTGGTGTCCATCGGGAGTCCTTGGTGTCCATTTTGGGGGCTATCGCCGGCATTCTCAGTATCCCTCATTGTTACAGCATGATGCCTGTAAACCCTCTCCATAGGCCAATCCGTAGCACTCCTTGACGTTCAGGCTCACTCAGTGCTAAGGTCGCCAGACGGTCTTTCAAGGCGGAAACGCGGGTTCGAATCCCGCTGGGGCCACCATTCGACGCGCGGCGAAAGCTTTCTGTCGAGAGCTTTCCCCGCTTGCTCATGGCAGGCCTTCTGCGGATGGAGAGTCGCTTCTCGCGCGTCGAATGGTGCCCTGAGCGAGCCACCGAGGACCCCCGAGCCTCCCGAGGACAGGAAGCGAGTCGAAGGGCTCCCTTCCCTTCGATCCTCCTCGGGGTGGTGAGCGGTTCGGCTGAGCTCACCGTCGAAGCCTTGTCGAACCACGGGTTTGAGCCTGAGGCTCAGCCGTTCGGCTGAGCGGCTCGACTGAGCTTGCCGAAGTCTCACGGCCGAAGCCTCAGGGTCGAAGACATGTCTGACACGATTCACGTCTATATCCTGCGTTGCGCGGACGGGAGCTACTATATCGGATTGACAGAGGACCTCGAAGGCCGAGAGAATGCGCACAACAACGGTCGAGGGTCCACATACACCTTTCTGCGAAGACCCGTGCGACTGGTCTACTCGGAGAGTTACGACTCACTTGAGAAAGCGGTTGGACGAGAGCGGCAGCTCAAGCGGTGGAGTCGCACCAAAAAGAAGGCTCTGATCGTTGGGGACGCTGCAACACTGAAGCAACTCAGCAAGCGGCGCTCATAGCCGGCGACAGTGATGACGACGCCTAGATTTAACTATCAAGATGTCTTGAGCACTGTAATTAATGCGGACATTCGGGAGTATGACAGGGGTCCGCTTATTTGTCTTGACGAGAGCCTAAACAATCAAACCATACAGGCCACTATAGAGACCCTTCTCACGCGAGGCCTTGCGGCAGACTCCTGCTATCTATGGAGTCAACCACGAATTCGGACCGATGGATCATTAGTCAGCGTGATGGGCGGACTACGAAGGCATGTTTCTATTCCCGGTCTCGATCTTGGCAGGCCTGCAAAATATCTCTCCTGGGACGATCGATTAGTCGTGTATCGTCTCCTTGCACACTTCACCACATACACCACGCTTGTTTTACTCACGGAGAACACGAAAACTGCTCAGTTCGGGCTTCGCCGATTACTGAGAATCTACGTCAAGCCCTACTTGTCGACGAATCATCTGGACAAGTTTTCTCTTACGGCTCTATTCAAGAAGTGGAGGACGAACTACCCTGACTATTGCCGCCGAGTAGCCGAGGTGTTTGAGGAAGGTGCATTTACATGCGGCTATTCTGAGGTCGAGCTGTGACAAAGAGTATAAGGCGGGGTTTCCTGTTACCGTGCCGGCTCCTTAAACTCGACTATTTCTAACGAAGTATTTTCTCGTCCTTTGCTTTGCCACTTGACAAGCCATCTTCCCCTTGCCCACCAATAGATAAACTTCTCCTTGTCTTCTCTGACAGTCTGCTCGATGCGCCAGGTGCGGACCTTTCCGATGGAAGTGTGTATAATCTCTTCACCTCTGACTACAGAGGAAATGTGAGCAGAGACTTCTTCGGGCGCCCTCTCTGTTTCTACCCTGAAAAGAACTTTCTGTTCCCACGTATCTCCCTTCCTCAGTGGCCATTGCAGCAATACCCATGGCGGGTTGTAAATTATTCTCTCTTTGAGCTGAGCTATTACCCCCCGCTTCGTTATGTTTGCAGATACGAGCGCTATGTGACCTGACGTTACTTCATACACCGTAGTCACCTCATTCAATTGGGGGCCAAATGCAGTTTCTTCTTCTTCTTCGTATGTTCGCACCAAGTGCTCGCTGCCCTTCTCGCTTATCCGAATTAGATAACTCGTGTGCGTGATCTTTGATGTACTCCCGTCCGGGTAAACCCTCGTCCCTTCATACATGGCGATAGTGGGCGCTTTCGGGAGAAAATCCCAGAGGCCCGGACCTGAAGTGACCTGGCGAGAGGACCCCTCACGGTGAACCACCACACATCCGTAGTTGGTAAGCGCCAAAACCAGTGAAACTAGAATGAAACGATGGAAGAGATTCCAAGAGCCTCTCAGCATTCCCTTGGCTCCCTTTATTCCTGCGATGGTCGCCTCAGATCAACAGACCCTGTTTGTGCTCCCTGGCCTCCCGCTGGAGCTTCCAGAAGACTTATCCAAGGGGTCCACGAGGTCAAGCAAAATCTTCAACCGGTTGACCCGAAGTCCCTGCATGGTCTCATGCAAATCTTGCACTCTCTATAACAATCGCCCTGTGACCTATCGGTACCAGTTTCTGCCAGATTAAATCACGATAACTCCTCACAAACAAAAGATTTCATTGATTGGACCTCGCGCTCCGATTCGTGCTGGCACTTTGAATGCACATTCGGGTCTATGAAGGATCATTGTGCCCGTGGGGTTGTGTCCTCCGGGCACCCTTCCTTACCCATGAAAAGAGGGTAGCGATGAAACGGGCGACGGCATTGTTGTGGATGGTAGCGACCTTATTCCTGGTTTGCGGTTGCTCGATAGCGCTGAGCGGAAATGACGACGTAGGAAAGAAGGATGTTGCAAAGGAGGACGTAGGAAAGCACGACACGGGAAAGAAAGACACGAGAAAGAAGGACGTAGAGAATAAGGATTTTGGGAACGAGCACATCGTTGTAGCCAGACAAAAGGTGAGTCTCGCTACCGAGGCGTTGTGGAAAACCGCCACCGCTGCCCGATATATTATAACCTACCTCGAAATACAATCGGGCAGTCCCGAAATATTGAGGTGGATGGGGGAGCTTGCCGTGGCCTATCCTCAGACTTTCCGTCTGGAATATGATGCTGGCGAAGCCGTGAAGCCGTTAACACAGAGCGAGCGGATTAAATATGGCTACCCTGAATTAATCAGGCAGGAACGCCAGGCCAATGAAAGGATGAATCGGCTACGGTCTATACTCCATACCTACGGCTACCCCTCCACCGAGTTTGGTATCCTGTGGGACCGTATGGAAAAACAAGCTTTGGAGGAAAAAACAGCATTGGACGATAAAGAACAATTCAAAAAGACTGTAATGATTAGGGACGGTCCACTAGATCCCGTTGCCACCTTCTCGACTGGTGGCTTTCTGGCAAAACAAGGTCAACTGCTTATCGTAGCGCATGATAATTTCCTGCGGGCCTATATCCATAAGAAAACAGGCAGACGGAGGTATTACGTTCACAACATAATTCGCTATCGAAGCTCGGACTGGAGTTTTTACAGTTTTGTCAATTATGAAGCTCCGGACGGTCCAAAGTTGAAACAGTTAATAGTTATTGATAGGGATGCACATTGTTCTGAAGAAAGAAATCTCGGGTGTACATTTGTCGAACACGTGGGGTTCGACGTAGATGAGGAAATGCTGAGGCTGATAGCGAAAGAATATCAGCCCGGCGCTAGGCTTGCCTGGAATTACAAACTTATTCCCAAAATTGGTGAAGAGTATAGAGATGGAATTTTGCACGCTGAAGTTGCGGGTTTTCTCGAAAGGGTGGACGACTATGCGTGGCGGTCGTTGACTATGCTTCAAAAGGGGAGCTGGACGATCCCGGAGCAGGAGTCACCTAGAGAAGAAACGGCAGAAGAAGACCTCGAGTACCTTTGCGAGCAGTATCAAATCTGCCCATACAAGCCAAAGGTGCATCCTGGTGGATGGTTATGGTGAAAAACAAGGGGTGACACCTTTTGATGATCCGCCTCCTCCTGTTATCACCAAGTGGGGGTCATCAGCAAATTGGGGTCAAGTCGCTCGGCAAATTGGTAATTGGGGTCAAGTCGCTCGTTGACGGAAGTTCCAAGACGCAGTTTCGTACTGCATGTCTCGCCTGTCCCGGCTTAAATTCCAGTCGCCGCCTGTCCCGGTGCACCGCGGACTCGCCTTCGGCTCGATTCTGCCCTATCCGGAGTTGATCCAATCGAGGGCATCGGTCGCATAGTCGCTCAGCGTGTGATCTTTGCTTGCGCCCATCAGCCTAATGCGTTATATGTGACACGAATTTGTAGGGCCTACATACATAGCTACGTCATTTTAGGCTGTAGGCAGTCCGAGGTCATCAAGACGCCCGCACTGAGGTGTCAGGGGGTCCGACATAGGGGCCTTGGTAATTGGCCTGTCAGGAGGCCCCTCATCCCTCAAGTTGCAATGGGTTAGAGGATTTTAGAGCTATCCAGAGGGTAGACAGAGGAGCGTGTCGGATTTCGTGATGACAAGACCTTGTTTTATTTCATGATGATACACCCTGGCCACACGCGGATGTTGGTCCGATTTACACCTGTGAAGGCAAGCCTTTGACATCATGGCACGTCTCCATACAACGACGAATCAACACAATTCCTTGGAAACACAAGGCTGGGAGGATGAAATCTCACGCTACAATTCGTGCTGGCACTGTAGATGCGGCAAGCCCCAACTTCTCTCTGACGCTCACGGGATCGTGACACCTGCTCAGGGAAGCGCATTTCCGCAGATATGGATTTGCTCACGTCACTTGGCAGGGTAGCGGAGTATCCCTTCGCAGAGAGTTTGTTTTCCTGTGAGACGGGCTTGCGACGGCCCTTGTATTTGAAGCCTAGCCCGCATTATTTACGAACGGATTGCCTTCGTGAATAATGCGCCTACAGGTGCGGCCTCGGCCGCACGTGTAGGTTTCGACAGGCCGCTCCCGCGGCCTGCTCAAGGCTAGCCCTGAGCGACGCCCCACAAACGCGGGGCGGAGTCGAAGCCCGGAGGGAGGATATTCACCTCTTCGTGAATAATCCGGGCTAGGAATCGGGATCTAAGCGACGAAAAGAAGTTTCCCTTCCGGGAAAGCAGGGAGAATAGATGAAGGACACGCTGAGGCAGCTGGTTCAAGCCTTTGACCGAATGGCGGAATCCTACCGGTTAATCGCGGACCGCGTCGGCCGGCGACTCGATGAGTTGGAGGATGTCCACGCCTCACTCAAAGACTACGTGCGACAGCTCGAGGAGAGATCCACTCAGCTCAGTGAGTCGAACACAGACCTCTGCGCCAGTGTGGCCGAACTTGAGGCCCAGGCCCAGGACCTGCGCCAAGAGAATGAGGGTCTGCAGGCCCTAGACCGCCAGAAGAGCGACTTCCTTACAACCCTCTCTCACCAGATTCGGACGCCGTTGACCGTCATCGAGGGCTCGCTGAGACTGCTCTTCCACGAGGAAGGGGTCGAGCCGGCCGCCCGGCATGAGTTCCTTACGATGGCCCACCAGCACGTGGACCGGCTCATACGACTTGTCGGCAACTTTTTGAGCCTTACCCGGATCGAGAGCGGCCAGATCGTGGGGGAACGGCGTGAGCTCGACCTATCGCTCCTCGTCAAAAGGACGGTCGATCGGCTGAGGCCCGTGGCCATAAATCGTCATCTTCGCATCGACCTGGAACAGCCGCCCAAGCGAGTCCTGGTCCAGGGTGACACCGAGATGCTCGAGAGCGTGCTGATCAATCTCGTGGATAACGCGGTGAAATTTTCGGGACAGGGGAAAGTAGTGCAAATCAAGGTAGAGGAGACTCCGACAGAGGCTCTGGTCCATGTCACCGACCAAGGGTGTGGGATCCCCTCCGAGGAGCTTGACCGAATCTTCGAGCGATTCTACCGGATGGAGCTGCCAGGTATCCCGAAGACCGCGGGGTCGGGGCTAGGTCTGTATGTCTCGAAGATCATCGTCGAGGCGCACGAGGGACGGATATGGGCGACGAGCGAAGTTGGCCGCGGGAGCATCTTTAGCTTTGCCCTTCCGCGAAGTACCTCGTTTTTACATTCGATGGCGTGATGTTCACTCGCAATCATGATCGGTTCCCACTCCGGATGCTGGTCCTTTGCGAAACCGGCATTTCCCCATGACTATGCCCTTGGCGTCACCCAGAATGTGTGCCGAAAGGGGCTGGTGCTCGAGCTCCAGCAGCTCTTCGACTGGGATGAACGCATTGCCAGGCCCCCCGCACCCCACCGGTCCCACCGTCCACCCTCAATTGTAGGCTCCACGAAGAGACGGAACCGGATGCCGTTTAGGATTGACAGCCGCGTGAGAGCTGGGTTTAATTGCTCACATTACGCATTCGGCTGCATGGGAGTCCTCCCTTCTGTTACGGGGGGCAGATAAGTCGATCGTTACTGACCGTGCCCCGCGGGGCAAAAGCATTTTCTGAAAGCCGCTGACCGTCAGGAAACCCTGGAGGACCCGTGAATGTACCCAGGCAGAACATGCGGAAGATTCTATTCACATGTGTGCTGCTTTCCTCTGGGGCCTGTTTACACTTGGGATCGCCGGTCAGCGGCAATCAGGATCTCCCCCTTAACAAAATCAGGCTTCCCGATGGATTTAAGATCAGCATCTACGCGAGCGATGTGCCGGGGGCGCGTTCGATGGCGTTGGGCCCGAACGGCACGCTCTTTGTCGGGACGCGCGTGGGGAAGGTCTACGCCATTGTCGACCGAAACCGGAACAATAGAGCTGACGAGGTCATCACCGTCGCCCGCGGTTTGCGTATGCCCAATGGCGTTGCGTTCCGGGGTGGCGCCCTCTACGTGGGTGAGGTCAGCCGTGTCCTGCGGTACGACAATATCGAGGCGCGCCTCAGTAACCCGCCTACGCCTGTGGTAGTCAACGATACCTTTCCTGGCGATCGGCATCATGGCTGGAAATTCATCCGTTTTGGGCCTGATGGACAACTCTATGTTCCGGTGGGGGCTCCCTGTAATGTGTGCGAGCGGAGCGACGGGCATTACGCTCTGATCATGCGCGTGAATCCCGACGGCACCGGACTGGAAGTCTTCGCCCGAGGCGTACGTAACACGGTGGGGTTCGACTGGCATCCCGAGACCAAGACGCTCTGGTTCACTGATAACGGGCGCGACTGGCTGGGCGATGATGTGCCGCCGGACGAGCTCAACCATGCGCCACGGAAGGGACTGCACTTTGGCTTCCCCTATTGTCACGGGGGGGACATTTCCGACCCGGAGTTCGGGGAGAAACATGCATGTGAGGAATTCGTCCCACCCGCGATGAAACTCGGCCCACACGTCGCTGCGATCGGGATGCGCTTTTATACGGGCACGATGTTTCCGGACAGGTATCGGAACCAGATCTTTATCGCTGAGCACGGCTCGTGGAACCGCAGCACGCCTGTTGGATACCGTGTCACGCTGGTGCGGCTTGAAGAAAATCGCGCAGTGACGTATGAAGTCTTCGCCGAGGGCTGGCTCCAAGGCAATGCAGCGTGGGGGCGCCCCGCGGATGTGCTGGTCATGCCCGACGGTGCGCTCTTGGTCTCGGATGATCGAGCGGGTGTGATCTACCGGATCGTTTACCCGAGGTAGTATGCGACTACCCAATTTTCATCCCTTGGCCGTATTGAAGACCAGGGGACTGAGGACCATTCAGAAAGCGCTGAGATGTGCTGTCTCTACTGCGGGGGTTCGGTCTGACGAACTTCGCTGGCTGCGGGATGGGGTGGAGCTTTTGAGGATATTCCGAACGTCGGTGGCTCGATAAGCAAGACCTCTCTGTCGCCCGGCGGATTCGATTCGATTCAGGATGCGGAGGATCGTGAGCCAGTTGGGATCATACCGCACGGTGAGGTGGTGGCTTTCCAAATCAGAGTGGACAGCGAGGACGCCATGTGATCCTTGCAGAATCTTCACCAGTCTCTCGAGTGCGTTGCTCGATCCCTCTTTGGCACGGTCCAGCCCCTTTACTCGTAGCGAGATCTCCAGATTCATGGCGGTGTCCTCCTTATCCGTTATCCGAAGAGGTCTTATGCAGATTTTGTTCCAGATACTTTATGGTGCCCCGGGGCCTGACATACTCTGTCTACGTGGGAGGGCTAAGCTTGCAATGTTGGGGCAGTACGGACAATGGCTCCGAGCAATTCGTAACCTGTCTGGGGGGTCCCTAGTGGGTCAGGAACCGTGCAGATCACCCGAAATCCAGTGGAGGAGGGTGGCATTGGCGCAACTTTTGCTAATTGTTTGACCGCACCCGATGGCTGACCGTAATTCTCGAAGGAGGGACGAAGATGTGGCAGCTCCGAATAGCCGTGTGCCTTAGTGGGATTGGTCTCCTCATGGCCGCGTGCGCAGGCACCGGGCAACCCGACCCGGAGGACGCGGTGCGGGCCGAGTTCCGACGCTCCCTCGCCGAGCGCCAGGTTACCCGGCGTCATCAGACCACTGAGTTGTGTCTCCGCCGGGGGGTGGTCCTCCCTGACAGCTACCAGCAGAAGGGGGGCGGCATGTTGGAGGAGTATGTATCCAGCCGAGCCCCCTGCGGAATCCCGGCAGAGGAGCGGGCAGAGCGGGCTGAAGCCGATTTTCGCGAGACCTGGGAAGTTGTGCTACGTAAACCGATCCCCCTCGGCTATGAGTGGTTGCTCGAGGTCAAGCGCCGGCTCGCCAGCTGGGTGGATGCGGGCGTGCTCAATCCTGAACAGGCCCGTACAACCCTGCGTGAGGCACAGTGGATACTGGTCGACCAGGGAGACGCCTCCCCGCAATCGAGGGCGGCATTCTTTGCCGAGTTCAACTCCGCACTAAATCGGGCCCTGGCCGAACAGGGGATTACCTGCCAGAAGAACGGCGAAAAGCTCCCGTGTTAGGAGCTTGCCTTTCTCCGTAGCAGGCCTGGACTGGTAAGGTGAAGACCCCCCCATGGGTTTTGGAACCTTGCCAGGGTGGTGGGGAAGCCCATGTTAACCGAGGGTTGAGACTTTGCGAGAATCCACCGTGACATTCCGCTAGGCCCATGCGGGAGAGTTTGCCAATAGCTCTATTTTCGTCCAGCCCTCCACGAGGACCTCTCGCCTAACCGCTCGATTTACTGCCTAATTCGGTCTGTTCGACCTGGCATGCCCGTTGCACCACTCAAAGCATATATTCTTGTGACCCCCCGGCTAATTGAGAAGCTTGAGCGGAGGCAACAGCTGTGAAAATCAATACGTTGGCATTCCGATTCGCTGTTCTCGCCACTTGCATTGCCCTTCCTGGCCTCGCCGTGGCGGGCTCTCCTACTGACTGGGTCCAGGGCACCATCCTCGAGGTCAAGAATACCCTGGTCATACAGGATTCGGGGACAGAGCTTACGCCTGAGCAGGCCCTTGAAATCTCTCGAGTCTTCGGGAACCGCTTTAGTTTCCAGGAGATGGCGCGACTGGCCTTGGGTCAGCACTGGCAGCAGCTCTCGGCACAGGAACGGACGGAATTCGTCCGGCTGTTCCGAGGTCTCATGGAGCGGTCCCATTTGTGGAGGCTGTCCACCCACGCGGGGGTGGAACAGCGCTATGTCGGGGAGCGCATCGAGGGGGACAGGGCCATCGTCCAGGCTCTGGTGAAAGCCGACGATGGTGATATCCCTGTAGACTACATTCTCGTCCCGCATAATGGCTCCTGGAAAATCAGTGACCTGAATATCGATGGTGTGAAGCTCTCCGCCACGTACCGGTCCGAGTTCAACAGGGTCATCAGTAAGAGCTCTTACAAAGAACTGGTCCGGAAGATGTCCGTCAAGCTGGAAGAAGTCACCATGGAGGCGAGGTCGCAAAGGTAGCCGTCTGCAAAGATCGTGAGTAAAGGGGCTTCCAAGCAATGGAAGCCCCTTTTAGTTTGTCCGCAGGCCGATCCCACGTAGAAATGGCGCAATGTTGAGCAGCCGGTTTCACCACAGGAGGGTCAGGAGCCGGGTGTAGGTGGAGCAAGAAGGGACCGCAGCCTGAGACGTAATCCCAATAGAAAGAAGAGCAGGCGGCCGAAGGTCCTCTCCGGGTCCGGGAGGAGCCCGATCTGCGTAAGGAGGGCGAGGCCGTCCAGATAGATCCGTTCCCCTAACGCCTTTCCATCCTTCATCGGAAAGACGATCACCCCTTTGATCTCCCCTTGTTCCCCGTACGAGGAATGCCTCGAAACGGGCCGGTATGCGTTCCCCGAAAGGTCATCTCGTAGATGAGTATATCTATTGATCAGGAGTAGTAAAATCAGCGGCTTGAAGCGATGCTCGGCTTTTGGTTGCGTCTGGGTTGCGGGTGGTTGCGTCACCGGAGGTGGCCTCTGCCAGCCGGTCAGATAGGTGTCGGTTCTCCTCGGGGATCACGTGAGAGTACACGTCGAGGGTGAGCTTCACTGAGGAATGCCCCAACTGGCGGCTGACGTAGAGAATGGCTCCCGGTGTGGGGGCGTTCTGTAAGATCCACGTGGCCCAAGAGTGCCGGAAGGCGTGGGTCATCACCCGGTCGTAGCGAGGGATCTTCTCTAGGTCGAGCACGTGGGCCAGGACTTTGAGTGCAGCCTGATACTTGACTGGCCTACCGTCTTTGGCTGTGGACCCCTTGTCTGGAAACACCCACGGGGAGAGGGATTGTCCATTCAGGGCTGCCTGTGCCTCTAACCTACTCCGTCGGTCAGCCAATAGCCGTACCAGCCGCTCTGCCATCTCCACCCGGCGTCCTTTATTGCCCTTGGGGAGGCCTATCCGCAGTTCTTGATTGCGCTCATATACAACACGCTTCAGGTAGATTGCTCGCTCCTCCTGGTCGAAGTCGTCCCATTGGAGGCCGAGAGCTTCCCCGACTCTGAACCCCGCCCAGGCCATCGTTGCAAACAGGTTATGCCAGTCGGGATATTCTTGCTGCGTCCGGGCGAGAATGCGGGTCACCTGCTCGCCGGTCCAGTATTTCACCCGCTTCTCTGTCTCCTCGTTCTGGCGTCGTGTGTGGCGTCCGAGCCTTGAGGCGGGATTGTGGTCCAGGTGCTCGTCCTCGACCGCCTGGTGCAAGATACCACTCAACGCAGCCAGAATGTTCCTGATGTAGTTGTGGCTTAACCCTTTGGTGTTCAGGTCGGCTACAAAATCCCTGAGCCGCGACCGCGTGATATCCCTCAAGCACACATTGCCGAGTGCAGGAAGCAGATACCGCGTGGTTATTCCCGAATAGAGTTCATGGCTCCGAACCTTGAGGCACGGCTTTACGTAGCCCTCCAACCACCGATTAGCTGCCTCCGCGAAGGTCAGGCCAGGCTTGTCCAAGATGCCCAGATCCCCCGCGCTCAGTCGGGCCTCGATCTGCCCCTTGAGTTCCATCGCAGCGGCTCGTTCCCCGACCTTCTTCGCCTTCCGCTGGCCCCGGTGGTTGATGAACAACCACCATGCCCCTTTGTACTTTCTGGCGATTACAGCCATCTATTTCACCCCCTTTCGTTTACGTTTCTTCTTCGTCAGGTAGTCCTTGACCAGTTCCCGGATGATGTCCGTAGCAGACCGGCCCTCGTTAATGGCGGCATGGCGGAGGGCCTTGTGGTCAGCTTTCGGGAGGTAGACGGGTAGTGAAACCATCGGTGCCTCCTGTTTCTTGGGTCTCCCTTTCATAAGTTAATGATATAATGGTATTTAACTATGTCAAGTGAGAAATGCCCTTGCGACACACTTTCTAGTTCTGTCCTTAGTCAGTCAGCAGGGCTAGGTCTCCACCTTCGTGGATGATTCTTTGGGAGAAGGGAGACTACTTTGGCTGCCTCTCTTTACGGTGCGCTCCAGATGACCTTCCCGGCCTTGTTAGCAAATATCAGAGCTGGCGTGTCGCCTGGCAACAACTCCAGCGCGACGCGTACCTTCTCATTCCTATCATAGAGGCCGAGACCCGGTATACCCTCTGCCGTTGTA
>JAPUFX010000165.1 GCA_027293415.1 Candidatus Methylomirabilota bacterium | reverse complement strand
GAGATGGACGAAAAAGTCGAGGAGCCGCAAGAGCAGGCGTCCGACCGGCCTCCAATGCCCCCCGAGAAATTGCAAGAGATTCTTGAGGCGCATCGGAAGTGGGTGGAGTCAGAGAGGAAGGAGGGGGAAAGGGCCAACCTGAACGGGGCCAACCTCCAGGGGGCCGACCTGCAGGGCACCAACCTCCAGGGGGCCAAACTGTACGAGGCCAACCTCCAGGAGGCCAACCTGAACGGGGCCAACCTCCAGGAGGCCCACCTGAGCGCGGCCAACCTCCAGAAGGCCAGACTGTACGAGGCCAACCTCCAGGAGGCCGACCTGCGCTGGGCCAACCTCCGGGAGGCCGACCTGAGCGGGGCCAAGGGCCTCATCGCTTCTGAAGTCAAGAAGGCCAGGACCTGGAAGCTAGCATTCTACAGCGAAGACTTCCTCAAGGAACTAGGCCTCCCGCCCGACCACAATAAGAGGGTCAAGAAGAAGCTGGCTGAGATGGAGAAGGAAAAGAAGGCAACCGGCGGCAAACCGTGAGGAGGAGGAGGTCAGGGCGGTGCGGCGGGAGTTGGAGGGGAAACGGGGCCTGTGAAGGTGAGACCCTGGCGCTTGATATCCCTGGCTCGGTGAGGGATACTCAAGCCCCCTCAGGAGACGCAGGCATGGAACCTCCGGCACAATCGACGGCGCACCACACATTCAGACGCCTTCTCGGGCGCAGCACGGCTCGGGAGGGCGTTTACATTTTTAGCCGAAAGTTTCGGGCTGCGCCGAGATAATCATGGCAGTCGGGCGCGTGAAGTAGTACCGACCACATGAGTACATCAACAATCGCCATCCTATCGGTCCTGGCCGGGATCGCGGCCGTGATGCTGTTGTGGCCGCCCCTTAAAAAGCCTCGGGTTCATACGATCGACACGCTAGATCTGATGCGTCTCCAGGATGCCAGGAGAACTCGTCGCACGGGTCGACGGACGTGGGCGGGATGGGTCATCATGGCGGTTGTGCTGGTCTCCCTGCTCTGGAGTCTCTTGGGTTCATAACGAGTGAACGTGCGAACCTCATGGCACAGTGGGGTACAGCGTCTATCGTGGGAGTGAGACGTGGTGTGTGTGAGGTGAGGCATGGCCGAAAAACTTGATCCGAAGCAAGTAGCAACCTTCGAGGAACTCCCCTGGTCCATCGTGTACGAGCAGGAGGCCACGAGGCGGGTGATGGTACGCAAGGGCCTGCTGACCAACGATGAGTGCTTGAAGGGGTAGCCGGTCGGTGAAAAGAGGAATGGTTCTACTATTCTTGACTAGCCTGATCGTTTTCGTGGCGGCGTCCCTTTGGATGGGGCAGAAGCTTGCAGCCCCAGCACGAGCAACTGTGGGCCCTCCTCCGGATCAGCTACCGGCCATGGCTGTTAAAATCCGGAGTGAATCCGGGAGTACTCTGTCTGGGTGGCTCTTAACGGGAGCGTGTGGGTGTGGTTCCATCGTTCTTATGCATTACATCCGCGGAAACCGCCTGGCCATGCTGGGGCGAGCCGAGTTCCTGTGGCGGGCGGGTTACTCGGTACTGCTCTTCGACTTCCAGGCGCATGGGGAAAGCCCCGGAGAGCACATCACCTTTGGCTTCCTTGAGAGCAGGGATGCGCGTGCTGCCGTGGGATATATGCAGAGGCAGCTTCCAGACGGTCCTATTGGTGTCATAGGCGTTTCGCTGGGGGCAGCGGCAGCCCTTCTCGGAGAGGAGCCGGTGGGCGCCGACGCGCTGGTCCTCGAGGCGGTCCATCCAACCATCGAAGAGGCCGTTACCAACCGTATCCACATAAGGCTCGGCCCGCTGGCAAAATTGATTGCGCCCTTCCTACTCCTTCAGCTCAAGCCTCTTCTTGGCGTCCCTCCCGAGCAACTCCGCCCTATTGAAAATATCCACAGTATCGGAGCTCCCGTCCTGATCATTGCAGGAACAGATGACCAACGTACGCGGTTTTCTGAGTCGCGCCGCCTGTTTGAGCGGGCACCCAACCCAAAAGTGTTCTGGGCCGTCGAAGGAGCTTCGCACGTCGATTTCCACAAGTACGCGCCAGACGCTTATGAGCAGCGTATTCTGAGGTTCTTCGCCGACTATCTAAAGAAAGAAGCAAGCTAACAAGTTGTCGGAGGATTTGGAGTTCTGAAGCTCCAGCGGGAGGCCAGGGAGGCAGGACGGGGGCTGTGGAGGTGACGCGGACCCTAGGACTTGACAACGCCTGCACAGTACACGATACTCGATACACAGGGTTGGACTAGGGGGATTGTTACCCCGGGCCTCCCGCTGGCAGAAACCCTTGTTGCACCAATAACTTAGACGCCCTTCCTCTTGGGTGCAGGAGAGCCCGGGGAGGGCGTTTTTGCTTTTTTCGGTCGGGCCTACGACCGATGTGGAGGGCTGGTAATGCGGCAGAAGGAATTGTGGGGGCTCCGAGCGATCTGCGCCTATATGGGTTGGCGAGATCCCCAGATCCCTGTGCGGGCCCTTAAAAAAGAGGGTTTCCCAATGTTCCGCCTTCGTCGCTGGAGTCACGGCAGGACGGAATGGTATTCAAACCCGGACCTGATCCGGGCGTGGATGGCCACCAAAAGAAAGGTTGATCGAGAGAGGCAGCTCTGGCGAGAGCTGCTGGAGCGAGAAGAGGAGAAGAAGGGCCGGAACACTGATCGGCCACGTGTTGCGTAGGCGCGGATAACCCACAGACCGGTCGTCTTAGGAGCAGGCGCAACAGGCAGCAGCTTCTGGGAGCGCCTGATTTTACACAAGTAGATGAGACGCGTCTGATAAAGTATCAGTTAGCCACGACCGTGGAGGACGATTACCATGATCACGGAGTATCTCTTTCTCGGCCCAGATGGCGAGATGTTGTGTAGTCGTCAGGAGATCTGCAACTACGTTGAACAGCATTACACGGATCGCCGTCCGTGTCCGCGCTGTGCCTGCTACCTCATCCCTACTGGAGAGACTCACAGGGTCCTCTTCCACGTATACCGCTGCGCCAACAGCATCTGCTCTGCCTCCCTCAATGCCTTCCGACTATTGCCTCCCTGGGGCCGACGTGTCGCGTAGAATCGCCCAGGCTGTGGTAACCGACCGAGCTGGGTCCGGTGGGTCATCATAGCGATTCTCGCAATTGTGCTAGTTTTCGTGCTCTGGGGTTTCTCGGCCTGATGCGAGTGACCCTGCGGAACCTGACGTGCGTCGTGTCAGGATCGATCTTTGGTGCTAGACGTGCCATCTCGGGGAATGACTTATGGCCGAGAAACTTGACCCGAAAAAAGAACTAGTCGCCTTCGAGGAACTGCTCCGGGCTATTGTGTACGAGCAGAAGGCCCTCCGGCGCATTTTGGTAAGAAAGGGGCTTATCGCACAAGGAAGTGCTTGACGAGGTCAAGGCGGTGCGGCGGGAGCTTCTTGAGGACGTCAAGGCAGTACGGCAGGAGGTTAAAAGGAAACGGGGGCGGTAAGTGTCGTACTACTTTATAAGCTGCAAACCACAATGCACGCAATACTTGTTCCTGTTCATCCGGCTCTCCGCATGTTCTTCTACGCTGCATTGTTTGACGATAATGTTCTCGTTTACAATGTAGCCACAGTTCGGGCAGGACCGGACTGGGGCATCGTCGCGCCTGTGATTCAGATTTGGACACCATTCCCGTCGCATTTTGGTTATCTTCCCAAGGGACCACCCCCTTGTAGGCGTGCTGTGTGTAACTTAATCAACATAGTAATGAGGACGAGAACAATTAGCAAGATGGGTATGGGAAATGGCGTGGCCCCTATGCTCACGGTTGGCTAAGCGTGCACCTTTCCGACAAGGCCGGGAAAGTCATCTGGAGCGTACCGTAGGAGGCCGTGACGCTTGACACCCCTTGCTCGGTAGGGGATACTCAAGTCCCTTCAGGAGTGGCAGGCATGGAACCGGGGTAGCTACAGCCCACAGCCCACCTCCGGCACAATCGACGGCGAACCACACACCAAGACGCCTTCTGGGGCTCAGTCCGGCCCGGGAGGGTGTTTTGTTTTTAGAGAGGAGGGAACCATGTACGCAAGTATACGTCGGTACATAATGGATCCTGGTTCGGTCGATGAGCTGGCGCGACGGGTCAACGAGGGCTTTGTGCCCATAGTCAGCGGAGCGCCAGGATTCGTAGCGTATTACGTCCTGAGCGCGAGGGGCGGGGTGCTGCTCTCAATTAACGTCTTTGAGGACCAAGCCGGGGCGGATGAATCAAATAGGAGGGCTGCTGACTGGGTCAGGGAGAATATCGCATCGCTTCTCCCCACGCCGCCTGAGATCACGGCGGGTGATGTGATCGTGCACAAAGCATGGTAGGCCGGAGAGGTTGTGCAGCGGGCTGAACAGGCCACACGGCGGGTGCTAGTGCGGAAGGGCTTACTGACCAACGAGGAGGTGTTGGAGGAGATCAAGGCTGTAAGGCGCGAGGTGGAAGGGAAACTGGGGGGATAGTGGAGCGGCCCGGTGGGCCAAGTCACTTCTACGCTGCACTAGCGAGGGCTATCTCACTGAGGTGGTGGATGGCTCGTATTTAATGTCTACCCACCCAAACCTGAGGTTATATGTCACATTATATCCACCCTCGCGGGCGACACTGGCCAACAACTGCAGAAAAACTGGATGGCCCTCGATTTCCTCCCAAAGGTCAATCTTTATATCCGCATTCAATACAACACCTCTATTCGCAGAGTTCGGTCCTAACCCCTGTGTGTGTAGTACCCGTGCCATTATGAAAAAGACTTAATAAACATCAGATTATGGTAATTTTTGAGCTTCGGTGGCGTCAGTCTGTTGGGAAATCCATCACCCAAATTGTCAAAATGTGTGGCACTAACATAGTTGGCATTGGTCTAGGGTTCCGGACCCGAAAAGCCGCTCCGTACGGCATAGATGAAAGACTCGATCCACAACAAGTCATCACCTTCGAGGAACTGCTCCGGGCCATGATGTTGGAGCAGGATGCCACACGGCGGGTGTTGGTGCGAAAAGGCCTGCTGACCAACGAGGAGGTTTTGGAGGAGATCAAGGTGGTGCGGCGGGAATTGGAGGCGAAGAAGGGCACTAGCGTGTGCGGGCGCTTCACGCTTAGGGCTCCAGCCACAAAAGGGGTGTGATAGAATGTCACAAAAAGCGATGCTTTTGACCCCGTGCTAACATCGAGAGTGACGCTAGGAAGGGAAAGGTGATGGTGAGCCTGGTCCAGGAGAAGTGCGTGGCGTGTCGGGCGGACGCGCCCAGGGTGACCGAGGAAGAGATGGTCATACTCTTGCCCCAGCTTCTCCACTGGCAAGTGGTGGACCGGGAGGGCATCCCCCAATTAGAACGCACGTTCCCGTTCAAAAACTTCGCCTCAGCGCTGGAGTTCACCCTCCGAGTCGGCGGCGTGGCGGAGGCGGAGGGCCACCATCCCTTACTGATGGTGGAATGGGGCAAGTGCACCGTGGTCTGGTGGACCCGGAAGATTCGGGGCCTCCACCGTAACGACTTCATTATGGCGGCCAAGACCGACCGACTGTATGAGGAGGCGGGAGCCAAGCCGCCAGAGGCATAAGTTGGGGTATGAGATGATGCACATATACGGCCCTGAATCTGAAGGCGAAGCAACTCTGTACCATCGTCGATGCCCAGGTTATTTTCGTTGTAAGGCGTGTGATGCGACAGGCCGGCGTGGAGAAACACCATGCCAAGAGTGTAAGGGGTCGGGATACGTGGAATGTTGGGATTGTCAGGACATTCTAGCGGCGGGTGATCCCCTGAAGATCTAAAGTTTACCAATACGGTGGGCGCGGAGAACTCCGGGCCGTTCTGGGAGTAACCCCTGACAGCTCACCTTCTATAGCTTTTTACGACTACGAGAACTATGACAGGAAACAAATTTGGAGCGCACCGTAGGAGCATCGCAAGTGGAACGGGATAGTGATAAGCAAGACGAGGCGGGTGACAAGGGCCCGCTTGGGCCGCTACCGGATGGTCTCTTGGAGTGGGGAGGGAGCGTGATGGCCAAGCCTCAGACGGGCAACAAACCACGCACGAGGAAGCGCCAGAAGGGCGAGCGCAACATGTGGTACGACGACCGCGGCCTCGTGTCCAAACCGCCGCGAGGGGAACCGCTGCGCCCGATCAAGACCGTGAAGGTGACGCATCCTGGATTGATTGAGCGGAAGGAGGGGTGAGGGATGGGCTATTTGTACCGACTGAAACTCTGAAGCCGCGCACGGGACGGAGTCGGAGCAGGTGTGTGCAGTCGTCGAGGGCACAGATTCTTTGAAGGAACATAGGAGTGGCCCCTGTGAGTCGAGAAGATCCGAGCATTCCACGAGATACACTACGTTTCGGGACTGAATGCTGCTTGCATAACGTGCTTCGCTATCTTCACGGCGCCCGGTCTCTCATCAATGACTCTACACTGCTCCCGCAAGCTAGCATCTTATTCTCCTACGCCGTGGAGGAATTCGGCAAGGGTATCCTCCTGAGAAGGGCCTATGAGCGGGAAGAGATGGTGTCAAAGATTGTTGGCTTCTACGATCACAAGACAAAGCTGGCGGCAGCCTTCGCCGAGATCCCGCCTGACCTTCTAATGTTGCACGTTGGAACATTTCAGGCCGATGCCTTCCAGGCGGATACTTTCGATGTTGATCGCGTCGCAGGTTTCGAGGCGCGCATGCAGAGTATGTACATCGGCTGGGATGAGCGTTCACGGACCTGGACCGGGCCAACGGATGTGGACCGGCCCACGCTGAGCAGGAGCATTGATGGTGTCGAGCTATTCGTCAAAAACAAGCTACAGGAATGGATATGGGTCGGATCCTAAGCGGCTCGGGCAAGGATTGTAAAACGTGAAACACGACGAGACAGAGGAGGGGTGAGCGATGGCACGACGTGGTGACGGGATCTATCTACGCAAGCATACCTTTTGGCTCGACTTCCAGCATGACGGGAAGCGGCATTGGGTGCGGCTCGGCAAGCATATCTCTCGGACGACCGCGCTACAACTGGCGCGGGTGAGACGGGCCGCGATCCTCAAGGGGGAGCTTGGGATCGGGGGGAGGAAGAAAGACCTCACGTTGGAGAAGGCCGCGGCGAAATTCCTGTCGTGGGC
>JAPUFX010000164.1 GCA_027293415.1 Candidatus Methylomirabilota bacterium | reverse complement strand
TTCTACTGGCCCGAGACCAATGTGCTGATCACACGCTTTCTGTCAGCGGACGGCGCGGGCGAGATCACGGACTATATGCCAATTGCCGGGGCTGCAAAAGGAACTGGGCAACACCAGTTGATCCGTCGCGTCAGTGTGGTTCGCGGAGCGATGCCTTTCCGGATGGAATGTTATCCGGCATTCAACTACGCCCGAGATGACCATCAGATGCAGCTGACCCCTGACGGGGCGTGCTTTTATTCCCAAACGCTCAGCCTAGGGCTCGCGACGCGTGTCCCTTTGAAGCAAGACGGCAAGGGGGTAAGCGCTGAGTTCCGCCTCGAGGAAGGCCAGACGGCCGTCTTCTTGCTTCAAGACATCCCGGCGGGAACCGGGTGCGGCATCTCGCTTTCTGAGCAGGAGGCGATGGAGAGCTTCAAGAATACTGTCGAGTACTGGCGCCGCTGGATCTCGAAATGCACGTACACAGGCCGGTGGCGTGAGGTGGTCCACCGGTCGGCGCTGGCGCTGAAGCTCCTCACGTATGCACGGACGGGGGCGATTGTCGCGGCTCCGACGTGTAGCCTTCCCGAGGGCGTAGGCGGCGAGCGGAACTGGGACTACCGGTATACCTGGATCCGGGACGCGGCGTTCACGCTGTACGGCCTGCTTCGCATCGGATTCACCGACGAGGCCGCACACTTCATGGATTGGATACAAGCCCGCTGCCACGAGTTGAACCCGGACGGGTCCTTACAGATCATGTACGGGATCGATGGACGCCACACCCTGACCGAGGAAATCCTGGACCATCTGGAGGGCTACAAGGGCTCTCGTCCGGTCCGGGTGGGTAACGGCGCCTACAACCAACTCCAGTTGGACATCTACGGTGCGCTGATGGACTCGGTCTATCTCTTCAATAAGTACGGGAATCCCATTTCGTATGACCTCTGGACCAACCTGAGACAGCTCATCAACTGGGTGTGCGATAACTGGCAACGGAAGGACGAGGGGGTCTGGGAAGTCCGGGGTGGACAACAGCACTTCGTCTATTCAAAGCTCATGTGTTGGGTTGCCATTGATCGCGGGATCCGTCTTGCCGACAAGCGTTCATTCCCTGCCGACCGCGACCGATGGCTCAAGATCCGGGACCAGATTTATGAGGACATCATGGCCAAGGGTTGGAGTCCAAAACGTCAGGCATTCGTCCAGCATTACGGGAGTGAATCCCTGGACGCCGCCAACCTGATCATGCCGCTGGTATTCTTTCTTTCCCCGACCGACCCGAGAATGTTAAATACGCTGGATGCCATAAACGTGCCACCGGAGAAGGGGGGACTGGTCTCCAACAGCTTGGTCTACAGGTACAACGTGGAAGAGACTGCCGACGGCTTGAAGGGAGAAGAGGGGACCTTCAACATCTGTACCTTCTGGCTCGTCGAAGCCCTCACCAGGGCAGGACGGAGCGATCGCACCCGGCTGGAGGAAGCCCGACTCATGTTTGAACAGATGTTGGGCTACGCCAACCACCTGGGACTCTACGCCGAGGAAACCGGTCCCAGTGGCGAGGCGTTAGGCAACTTCCCCCAGGCCTTTACTCACCTGGCCTTGATCAGCGCCGCCTTCAATCTCGACAGAGCACTCGGTACCAGGGGCTAAGAGTGAGGTCCTCGAAGGTCTCAATGAGAGAAGGGAACCACAAAGGGTGGAATGCCTGGCACCTTCAAAGCGGTCCTCTCGAATTAATCTTCGTCCCCCAGGTGGGTGGGCGGATTATGGCCATGAACTGGCGGGGTCATGATCTCTGCTTTACCCAGCCAGAGCGCGAGGGTCACGTCGAAGACGTTTTGTCGTGTCAGGATGTCCATGCCAGGAAACGCAAGATGGGTTTTCCGCTCTGGGGCGGTGACAAGACGTGGTTGGCGCCGCAGACTCGCTGGACCGACGAAGTTCCATTTTTGGACCTGGATAGCGGGGCTTACGACCTTACGGTCGAGCGCGACGGGCCGGATGCCGCAGTCGTCCGAATGACGAGTCAGGTCTGCCGGGAAACCGGTATACAAATTACACGCACGGTGACAGTTTCATCGGGCAGTCAGGATTGGATCGTCACACACCAATTAATTAATCGCTCATCCGCTGAAGTCCAATGGGGTGTGTGGGACGTCAACATGGTGCTCAAACCTGGAGAGGTCTATTTGCCGAGAGACGCGGCTTCCCGATATCCTCAAGGCGTAAAAACGTTCGCTGAGGAAGGCGAGTCGGCTCAAGTCCGCGACACCGTCGTGGGTGAGTTAGGAAACCTAGCGGTGATCCACTGTACTGGCCCAAAGGCGTTCAAGTTCGGGGTAGACGCGAAGGAAGGATGGATGCTCGCGATCCTCAATGTAGCCGGGATAGGCCTCGTCGGCTACCGGAAACAGGTGCCGGTGTACCGGGATAAGCCATATGGCCATGGCTGCATTGCTGAGGTATATAACTCGGATCGGTATTCCTACTTCGAGATGGAGATCCATGGCCCGGTCGTCTCTCTGAGACCGGGCGAGAGCTTTGAAATTGAAGAGCGCCAGATCTTGTTCGACCTGCCGCATTGGCCGCAGAGCGAGGAAGAAGTCCGAGGGCTCATCGGCTCTTAAGGATCCAGTCCGGCCGATCTGCCAATCCCCTCTCCATCCTTCTCCTTTTTAGGTTTCACTGTCCGCACAGCGCTTCCAAGCTTTTGGAAAGCGTCGAGGTGATAACCATATGGTCGATGCGATAAGACGTCATTGGCCCGAATATCTAATAGAGGGTGGCTTGCTGGGCCTATTTATGATTTCCGCCTGTGCCTTTGCTACTATTCTCGAATACCCGGGTTCGCCTGTCCATCAGCTCATTGCCGATCCGCTACTGCCTCGAATTTTCATGGGAATAGCCATGGGCCTAAGTGCGATTGCGCTCATCTTCTCCCCCTGGGGCAAGCAATCAGGTGCACACATCAACCTGTCGATCACAATGAGCTTCCTTCGGCTCGGAAAGGTTAACCCTTGGGACGCTCTTTTCTACGTAGGTTCGCAATTTCTGGGTGCGGTGGCGGGGGTCTTGCTGGCTGCGGCGGTTCTTGCGGCTCTCCTCGCGCACTCATCCGTTAATTACGTAGCCACAGTACCAGGCAGCGGTGGACCTGCGTCGCGTTCGTTGCAGAGTTTGTCATCTCCTTCATTCTCATGTCCGTGGTCCTCGGTGTTTCAAACACGCCTAACCTTGACCGTTTTACCGGACTGTTCACGGGTGCCCTTGTTGCCACGTACATAGCCGTGGAAGCCCCCCATTCAGGCATGAGCATGAATCCGGCGCGCTCATTCGGCTCAACCGTACCACCCCAGCTTTGGGAGTTTTTGTGGATCTACTTCACAGCACCACCTTTGGGAATGCTGCTGGTCGCGGAGGTGTATGTGCGACTGAGGGGAGTTCAAAAGGTCATCTGCGCCAAACTGCACCACCACAATGACAAACGTTGCATCTTCCTCCACTGCGGCTACAAGATGCAACCGGAGCAGCAATGAAAGCAAGGGATTACCGCTTTTTTACGGATTCGGGGATCGAAGTTCCCGCGGTGACCACGGATCAAATGCAGGAAGTGGACCGCATTGCCATCGAAGGGACCGGACCGAATCTCTTTCAAATGATGGAAAACGCCGGGCGAAACCTCGCGCTGCTGACGATGGAGATTCTGGGCCAAGACTGGGAGAAGGCAAAGATCGTCGTACTCGCTGGCAGCGAGGGCAACGGAGGGGGTGGCATCTGTGCCGCCCGTCATCTCGCCAACCACGGGGCACATGTCGCGTTGTGTTTGGCAACACCTGATCGCCTTGCAGTAGTGCCAGCGTTCCAGCGCAAGATTTTTCAAGGGACTTCCGGCAAGGAAGTGGAGGCAAAAGGTCTGGGGGAAGTAGCGGCTGATTTCGTTCTCGATGCCTTGATTGGTTACAGCCTGCGTTCAGCCCCGCGAGGCGTCGTCGCCGAATTAATCCAGTGGGCCAACGGGACAAAGGTTCCGATATTGTCACTCGACGTTCCATCGGGAGTAGACTCCACGACCGGGCAGGCTGAGGGAGAATTTATCAAGCCTCGTTGGACGATGACCCTGGGACTACCGAAAACCGGGCTGTCGCCGGAAAAACTGGTAATCTCTTTCTGGCCGATATCGGAATCCCCGAAGAGACCTATCGCCGGATGGGGTTGACGTATACCTCCCCATTCGGAAATTGCTACCGGGTTCCCTTGAATTTCCGGTGGATCCCAGAATCTGCTAGCTCGAAAAAGGGGACCGGACCATGATCAGAGTGAAACGCGTTTACGACCCCCCGAGCTCGCGGGACGGCCGACGCTTCCTGGTGGACCGGCTGTGGCCGCGGGGCGTAAAACGGGATGCGTTGTCACTGGATGAATGGCTCAAGGATGTTGGCCCCAGCGATGCCCTGCGCCGCTGGTTCGCCCATAAGCCTTCCCGATGGGACACCTTCCAGCGCCGCTATGCTGCGGAACTCGACCGCCGGCCCGAGGTCTGGCGGCCCCTTCTCCAGGCGGCCCGCAAACGCACCGTGACCCTGCTCTATAGCGCCAGGGATCCCGAGCACAACAACGCTGTAGCGCTCAAAACCTATCTGGAGGCTAAACTGAAGAAGAAGAGTTCGTAAACGAAAGGAGGTCGTGGACTCATGGCAACGACACAAGCAGCAGATCGTTACGACGCCATTGTGATTGGGACGGGCCAGGCGGGGATACCACTCGCCTTGAGCCTCGCGCAGGCCGGACGGAAGACAGCCATTGTTGAACGCGACCACGTGGGCGGGAACTGCGTCAAAGTCGGCTGCACCCCGACCAAGACGATGGTAGACAGTTGTCTAGTTGCGTATCTCGCGAGACGGGCAGGAGACTATGGTGTCCG
>JAPUFX010000163.1 GCA_027293415.1 Candidatus Methylomirabilota bacterium | reverse complement strand
CCCGTCCGGTACTGCCCAAGCTGTGGTGAAGTGGTAAACGAGAACATTATCCTCAAGAAATGCAGCGACGCAGAACATGCGGTGAGCCGAAAGGACAGGTACAAGTATTGCGTGCATTGTGGTTTGCAGCTTATCAAGTAGCGTGACATCAATATGAGAGGGGGGTGATCCATGAATAAATACCTGAGCGGCACATGGGAAGAGTTCGAAGCGTGGATACGAAGTGCTATCGGGTCTGATTTTCGGTGGAAGATCCGTCCGAAGGATGAGCCCGCCTACCGGGAGATGATTGTGGGCTTGATCGAAGATGCTAGCAAACGCAACAAGGGCGTTTTTCCACAAAGCGACGCATTTATTGAACGCATAGTGCAATAATTAATCTGGATCGGATATCCATTACTGCCTGCCACTTACTGTCCCCGTTTCCCCTCCATCTCCCGCTCCACCTTATCCAGATGTTGTGTCAGGGTTTCCATTGTTGGTTCATTCATCGCAATCTCCTTCACTTTATGTCAGGGGACGTAAAACCAATTTTTCGCTTCGGCTTCGGCGGCTCGGGTTCATCTCGATCTTTCCCTTTTTCGAGATAGTGTGGTATCCACATCGCATATTCACCGGCGTCCTGGATTCGATCTCCACTCTCTTTTGATCCGGGAGCCGGTGATGTTCCCCACTTCTTCTGTTGCCAGAGGAGATGGGCCCGATGCGCAACTTCAAAGGCGGCAGCGTCCGGTTTGAGCCTTCCCTTGACCCAAATCACAGGGCGGGGGCTAGTCAAACCCCAACCGTCTACGTTCCGTATCCTATCCGGGCGATCTCTAAACCTCTCGTGCACATCTTCATTAAGCGAGTTAAGTGCGGGATCATCAGCCGGGACATCGGGTGGTTTGCTACTCTGTCTCACGTAGGCAAACCATTTTAGCAACACGTCGTCCAGGCCGAGATCCTCTCGCACAAACTCAAGTATCGTGAGCGCAGCCTCCCTAGTCCGCGGCTCAATATCACCCTCCGGGACCTCACTGAACCATCGGCTACCTTTGCGAACCATCATGACTTCCCCCTTTACCGCCCCCGCTTCCCCTCCATCTCCCGCCGTACCGCCTTGATCCGTCCCAAGACCTCCGCTGTTACTCACCATAGAGGATGGTTTCCTCGTACCGGTCAAAGATATCCTCTAAGGCGGGACCCTCATACGGCCTTTCATTAGGCCCTAAGCAAAGACCCCTTTTCGAAACAGTAACAACTCCAAATTCCTCCAGCATTTGTCTATTTTCTTTCCTTGCCTTCAACGCAGTCATGCACGTTTCTTGATCTTGAAACACAGCCACACTTGCCCATCCTGGCGGAATCGGGACAGGCCCCCACGTCCACGGGGCACTAAAGTAAAGCCAAAGTACAAACCAGTTCATTCAATTATTCAATGACGAGCAACCCGCGTATCCTGTCGTGGTGGCTCAAAATAGATTTAGGAAGCAGCCTTTCCCTCCATCTCCCTTCTCACCACCTTGATCTCCTCCAAGACCTCCTCGTTGGTCAGTAGGCCCTTCCGCACGAGCACCCGCCGTGTGGCATCCTGCTCCATCATCATGGCCCGGAGCAGTTCCTCGAAGGTGACGACTTGCTTTGGATCGAGTTTTTTGGACCATGTTAAACTCTCCTCTTCGCCCCACCGTCAGCCCTGCAGCGGCTTGGAGCCAGTCCTTACAACCAGCGACGGACAGCCGACTTGTACCGAACGTACTCTTCACCGAATGCGGCTCCCAGGTGACGCTCTTCTCTAAGTACCACTCCAAAGTGCATAACCAACAGCACTGGAATCACCAAAAGCAGCACCCAAACGGTGTTCAGAACAACACCCAGACCGACGTAGAGGAGCGTCAATGACACATACGTTGGATTGCGGGAGAACCGGTAAGGGCCGTCCGTAATCAGGGCGGAAGCCGTTTTCCACACAACGAACGGCGTGCCCGCTCGCCGAAACCGAATCAGAACGGGTGGCATTATCACAATGGGCAAAATTATTAGGACTGCTCCAGCGACATAGCCCCATCGCGCTGAGAAAGGCGCGGTAGGCCAAAGATGGTCGAGCCCGAGCCCGACCAACAGCGCCACTAGGTAGATGACCGGCGGTGGGACGGATATTCCGCTTCTCCCTACTGGATTGATGTCTGGCTCCACAACCCCCTTCCAGCCTCCCTCGCCTCCCACTGTAGCCTCAGAACTCCAAATCCTCTACCCGCCCGCCGTCTGGCATGGTCCTTGCTCTCCTTCGCCGTGGAGGAAACTTGTGTCTTCCTACACACATGTCCGCGATTACCCGCGCCTCATGGTCTGGTTACCCGTTCAGTGCACTCTTCTAAGCCACGGGCAGCCCACGGGGAAGATGATCACCGGCAAGACCAAGTCCATCAGTCCCGGTGGACTGGGACTTCTGCTTCCCGATACGACCCCCCTCAGGACCTCACTATCGATCCAGGTCTGTCAGGAGGAACCGCTGCCCGGGCTTGTTATCTGGCGTGACAGGCCCATCTCAACTGATTTGGTAACTAGCGTCCCCCATGGTGTCGCTTTTGATCAGCCGGTCGACGCAGACCGGATACGGCGATGGGTGCTCAACGCAAGAAAACGAGCCCATCCCCGAGTCCGAGTCCAGTTCGATGTGGAGTTCACCGGGGCGGGAAAGGAGCGACATGGCACTTGCCTGAGTCAGAGCAGGGGCGGGATGTTTATCACCACTATGGATGTTCCGCCCACACCAGGGACTGTCACCTTGCTCCGTTTTAAGCTGCACGATACTTCCCACATGCTGTTGATCCCTGCCGAAGTGGCCTGGGTGCGCGGGGAGGCAAGCGGGCCGAGTGTTGTCACGGGCATAGGAGTGAAGTTCCTCGCAGTCAACCCGGAGGAGGCTGTCTTGATCGGCACCGTCGTCGATCGGCTTCTCGGGGAGGCTTCCCCCTCGCCGGATTCCTCCCTTCCGCCGTCACCATGAATAACCCGACTTATACGCGACGTTCCCCCCGTGTTTCCTGCGACATCCCCATGGAGTACCAAGTCCAGGACGACCGCCCCCAGGAGGGACGGATCACCAAGCTCGGAACCGTGGGGACGCTCCTCACCACGCAGGAGTCGGTCCCGCTCGGGGCCGAGCTGGTCCTACGCTTCTACCTCCCTCTCAGCAACCGGCCCGTCCGGATCGCCTGCACGGTGAAGTGGGTGGATGATTGCTCGGTCGGGGTGGAGTTCTCTCACCTGAATCTCCAGGAACAGGAAGAGATCTGGAGGTTCCACGCGAGAGAGTCGGCGCGGCAGCAGGAGCTGGGCGGCTAGCGGCACTCTTGAACGAACATGCTATCACACCCATCAACGGCGTTTTTCCACAATGCATCGCATTTATTGAACGGATAGAGGAATGATTAATCTGGCTTGGATATTCATTGCTGCCTGCCACTTACCGTCCCCGCTTCCCCTCCATCTCCCGCCGTACCGCCTTGATCTCCTCTAACACCTCCTCGTTGGTCAGGAGGCCCTTCCGCACCAACACCCGCCGTGTAGCCTCTGTCTCGAACATCATGGCCCGGAGTAGTTCCTCGAAAATCAATCGACTCCGACCCCGTTGATTTTACCCCGACCCCGTTGATTTTACCGCGGGGATCTCGTTGAAGCTCGTTTAGCTCAGGCGCCAGTGCGTCCTGGAGCTCCTGATTGGGGAGGAGGGCGATAAATCGTGCCCATGGATCTCGCTGTCGAATTATACCCAAAGCCAGTGGCCCAACGTGTTGCGACTCCTCTCGTCGTCGTAATCCCTGTGCCCGCGAATGCCCGGGACGACCCTTCCAATCACGGTGTGTCAGGGAAACGGCCTTTCGGGAGCTCTCTTCTAGACCCGCGATGATGGCAGCAGCCAGCGTCACTAAGATGGAATAAGCCGCGGCCTCCCCTTCCATCGAAATGCGTTAATCACCGATTGGAATACCTCGGCAGCTATTGCAATATTGTCGTGACTGATCGCTAGTTCACCATGGCTGCCATCTTCTAGGGTATACCAAAGCCTGTTTCCTTCTAGCACGCTGAGCAGAAGTACGCCGCCGCCAGGAGCGTGAACGATTCCATTGTCAATCGGCTCCAACTTGAGCGGGTTTCCACGCCTGTCACGGCCTAGGCTCCTGTCCTCAAGATGATGTGCGGAATCTCTAATGCCCTTGAGGTGTGGAAATGCGGCTCGAAATTTCGTCAGCTCTTTTTCAATAGTATTGGGTCTGTCACGTTCTTTTGTGAGGTTCTCAAGGACCTTGTGGAAGCTGTCTAAAGCGTACACATAGGCGTGTGCGTAAATCCAAAGAAGGCGACGTTGGTACTCGTGAGGCATCTGCCCCGATTCCCGAGATTGCCTTCTCATCTCCAATTCAATGAAATGAAGAATTACGGGATACATCCGAAAGAACTTCTCTTCACCCACTTCCTCAAGAATATTCTGCTCTAAAGTGTGACGAAAAGGTTCCTCTTCCTTATCGGTTTCTTTTTGACCTCTCGCGTGTAACTCATCGAGCAAGCGCGCTTGTTCAGTCTCGAAGAGGTTAAGAGCAACAACTGCATCTGTGAACTGATCTTCTAATAGGCGCAGAAACGTTTGAATACGGGCGATCCAATCACGGTCGGCATGGTCCAAAAAGGTGCCTGGGAACGAGATCTCGAAAACGTGCATAGGATTATCCAAACGGGCGCGGATGTTTACCAAACCCCTCCCAGAAAGCCAGAAGCCCCGGCGAATTGCCTGCGCCATGCCTCTGGTGCAGGGCCGCCGGGGCCGGCCTGAGCCACCGTGTTCTTACGCTGCCAGCCGCCATTGGTTCTTGACCAAGGTGAATACCGGCCGCTTCGCCTTCCGCATGCGCCGACGCCGCCCGAGCTCCTCGGCCATGCGCAGGAGCACGCCCCGTACATCCTCCCGGCTGCTCGCTGCCAACACCAGCGCACGCGCCAGGCGGTCTGTCGGCTTGCCGAGCGCCTTCGTGTGGCCATTCTCGATCCGGGAGAGGTGTTCCGGCCTGACCTCAAGCAGATCCGCGAATTTCTGCGCGGGGAGGCCCGCATGCTTCCGAAGGAACCGGAGCTCCTGCCCGGTCAGCAGTTCCGGTTTGTGTAGCAGGGTGTCCGCGATCACCCGATGGAGCTGCCCGATCCGGGGGATGACGGGCACCTCGGCCTGGCAGTACGGGCACACGTAGACCGTGATGCCGGACAACACGACGTTGTCCAGCCCGCTTTCCGTATACGCATACGGCGCGGCCTTTGTCACCTGGCGCTTGCGCATGGACCTGCCACACTCACACTGCATCTTCTACCTACCTCCGGACTACGGTTACGATGATGAGGCGCCCGTCGATCTCCACCACCACCCGCATCGGCCTCCCGTCCACGGACCTGACATCCAGGACGTACCGCCACCAGGCGTGGGGCTTACTATGGTCGGTGACGCGGCCATAGCGGATGGCGTGCTCGATGTCCGTCATGTCGAATCCGCGTTCCTGCATCCGACGCTTGGCATGGTTGATCACCTCGCGTTCTTCCCACAAGGCCCTGATACGTTGGTGCGCACGCCGATAATTCCCGGGATTGCGTAGCGGGATGATTTTTCCCATAGACTCTTTTCCTTACCGACTCCATCTATGTGGCCCCCCATTCGCCACTTGACAATTTATCAAGTCCTTACATCTATGTCAAGTGTTTCTTGGAATCCTTCCCCCAAAACCCCAGACCGGCTCTGCTCTAGGCCACGGGCCTGACGTGCCCGAAAACGTGCCCGCGACGGCCCAAAAGCTACCCAAAATCACCCCCCGCTAGCCAACTAGAAATAGAAAACCCCCCGATAAATCAGCGATTTACCGAGGGGTTTTGAACTCCATTAGGGCTTAAAAGGCAGGTGCTCTGCCAGCTGAGCTAACGGGTCACAGGCTCATTATAGCAAGGGGTACACGACACTCAAGGACGAAAAGCATCCGCCGTCGCCTTGCGGCCTTCAGTAGAATATTTCCGATCTGGGCCTCCCCCTACAACTCGGGCTCCCCGGGACCGGAAGCGGTTCATTGGCAGGGGCACGGAGCGTGCAGGCGACAGATCACGATTCGCTTTTGTATAGAACGAGCATCCTCCTGATATTTTCTGTGTTCATAAACAGAGCAATAAGAACCAAGATCGAAAGGGGCTGATTCACCAAACCTCCAAGAAAGATGAGAAACATTCTGGCATCACGGCCCATTCGAAAATAATGCTCTCCCCGACCAAGTTTTCTTTGCATGAATTGGTCATACTTGTCGGCGGTATAGCTGTTCATGAATGTCCCGAGAATTGCCAGAAAGCCGATAGCGATTATCAGAAAATCCTTATTCGGAGAGTAGACATGATACGTCAAGCCGAGGAGGAGAAATCCATCAGCATAGCGATCGAGGACGGCATCAAACCACCCACCAAATTCCGTCATTCGGGATTTTAGTCTGGCGATCTCCCCATCACAACCATCAATGACCGAGGCAAGTTGTGCCAGTGTGGCGCCAATGAGGAGCGGAATATATCCTGCGAAAAGGAAGAAAACCGCGCCAAGCATCGAGAGGACAAATGAAAAGAAGGAGACACGGTTGGGGGTAATCGTGGTTTTTAAGAGATGTTTAGTGATTCTGGTCGAGAGGGGTCTGTTGACGTATCGTGAGATCACGCCGTCAGAAGGCTTGTCCAACGTGGCTAAGAGTTGACCTTCGGCCTTCCTGAGCGACATGTCATCATCCACATCAATCCAGAACGCATCCTGAATGTCAGCCGCTTTGGCCTTCCCTTTTTGAGCCAGTACCCGAATTCCCCCGGACAGTGAGCCAAGACCACGATGCACACTTTCTTCAATGGCAGGAAATATGGCGGGTGAACACAGAAAAACCCCGGTATCGTACGCGTTATACTTCTTGATGTCCTTGCCGATATCCAGGATGAGGCCGTCCTCAACCAGCACCTTCGTTACATCATGGGGATCCACAAACTTGTTTCCATGGATGTTGTAATCAACGGCCAGGATGACCTCATCTTCGCCGATGGATCGATTCTTAAGGGACAGTAGGATTGATTCATCGAGGATGTGGTCCGCCATTATGAGGATAAAATTGTCATTCAGGACCGTCTTTGCCTTGAGAACGGAGAAACCGTTTTCCTTCTCCCAGTCTTCGTTGATTAGATGGCTGATTCTTACGTTTCGGGAAGAAGCCATGCGGTCCAAGGCGTGACGGACTCTTTCGCCATTGTACCCGCTGACCACAAAGAAGTCATTCAGCCCGGCACTGTTTGCGGTGAGAATGACCCGTTCGACTAGGGGCAATCCCAACAGTGGAATAAGCGGCTTGGGGTCCGTTTGCGAGAAAAACCGTCTCCCCCGTCCTGCAGCGATGATGAGGCAGTTCATATCGGGTCTCGATTCTCTGAAGAATTGTTCGGTTAATTGATGTGTTTCACCGCTGGGACGCTTCTGGAGTGCTTCATAAAATGGGCCAGAGGTAAAAAGAGAATTCCTGTCCTGGCCAGAACCCGTGTGGGACCCCTGAGGAGATTGCCTTAGGGGGGGCCTTAATATCGCCCACCTTTATATGATGTGTCAAGCGAGTAAAAAGACAAGCGCGGCTCGCCTGCCCTTGCTGTGAACCATGAACCATGAACCGTCAACCGTGAACTAGACGAGGCCCCACTGCTTGAAGGATGGGGTCGGCAGAAGAATGGTCTGGTCCCGCTCGGGACCCGTGGAGATGAGCGAGATGTCAATGCCGAGCATGGTTTCCAAGCGATCCAAGAATGCCCGACACTTTTTCGGGAGTTCCCCAATGGACTGGCGCCCCAGCGTGCTCTCTTGCCATCCCTCTATCTCCTCATAAAGCGGCTGGCATTTCTGGAGGATGTCGGTCTCGTTGGGAAATCCCTCCAGGGTTTGTCCACGGTACCGATACGCCAGACAAATCTGAACCACCGGGAAGGAGTCTAGGACATCCAGCTTCGTGAGTGCCAGAGTGGTTATACCGTTTACCCGGATGGCATATCGGAGGGAGGTTGCGTCGAGCCACCCGCATCGCCTGGGCCTCCCCGTGGTGGCCCCAAACTCTTCTCCGCGCTTACGAAGCTCCTCGCCGGTACGATCCCCGAGCTCCGTGGGAAATGGACCCTCTCCCACCCGCGTCGTATAGACCTTCATGACACCCAAGACTCCGTCAATCCGGGACGGTCCGACCCCGGTTCCAATGCAGGCGCCTCCAGCTGTTGCACTGCTTGAGGTGACATACGGATACGTTCCCAGATCTACATCCAGGAGTGTCCCCTGCGCTCCCTCGAAAAGAATATTCTTGCCCTCTTCAATCATCCCGTTCAGGACCGCCGAGGCATCTACGAGAAAGGGCTGGACCTCGGCGAAGTGGACCATCTGTTCGTCAAAGATGGTCTCGGGGTCGAGGGTGTGGAGGGCGCTTTCCTTCGGGGCATGGGCCTTCTTCTCGGACAAGTTGGCGCACAGTCGATCTCGGAAGAGGGGCGGATCGAGGAGATCCCCGATTCGGATTCCCACTCTGGCCGCCTTATCGGAGTACGCCGGACCGATCCCGCGTCCGGTGGTCCCGATGGGTCGGGCGGTATTTTGCTCCTGCTCCCTGTCCAGAATCTTGTGATACGGGAGAACCAGGTGGGCATTTTTTCCGATGAAGAGATGCCCCTCCGGATCCACGGCCAGGCGGCGGAGCTGGTTGAGTTCGTGGGTGAGCCCCGGAAGATCGACTACCACCCCGTTTCCTAGGATGCACGGTTTCCCTTTCCGGAGGATTCCGGAGGGAACCAGGTGCAGGACCACCTTCTCCCTCCCCACGACCACCGTGTGTCCCGCATTGTTTCCCCCCTGATAGCGGGCCACGGCGTCGAAAGATTCGCTGATGGTGTCAACAATCTTTCCCTTCCCCTCGTCGCCCCACTGGGTGCCCACCACGATCACGTTGGCCATTGGAGAGTCCCATCTTTGACGTGTTGGCAAAACTCTGCAAAGGGGAGGGTTGTTTCGGTCCCCGTCATGAGATCGCGCAGATTGAGTTCGTTCCGGGGAATTCCTTCGAGCCCTAGGATGATTACTCGGGGGATTGCATTCACCCGAGCGTAATCAAGTGACCCCGCTTGGTCGCGCTGGATGATGTCCCTTGCGACAGCATAGCCCTTACTCCGCAGGGTCTGGGCCAGGTGAAGAGCCTGATGCTTGTCCGGATTAAAGTCGATTATGAGGAAGTCCGGGCCTTGATCTGCCGGAAGGATACCCTCCACCTCGAGTGCGGCCAGAACCTTCTCCATCTCGAAGGCAAATCCGATGGCGGGGCAAGGATAGCCGAAGTGGCCAATCAGGTTGTCGTACCGGCCACCACCCCCGATGGGGGAGCCCAAGCCCTCGGTGAAGACTTGGAAGACGACACCGGTGTGGTAGTCAAAAGCGTACGTCTCTCCGAGGTCAATAATGATGTGCTCGGCCAGGCCGTATGTCTTGAGGATCTTGTAGACCTGTATGAGGTTTTCAAGGGCAAGTCGGGACTGCTCTGTGACCGCCCAGGCCTTCGCCTTTTCCAGCACTGCTTCGCCACCGTAGAGAGTGGTCAGGTTCAGTATCCCCTCTTTCAGTTTGTCCTCGACAGGAAGGGGACTCAAAGTGAGTTCGAGTTCCACGGCGTCCTTCCGTCGGAGGGCCGAGAGGATCTTTCGACGAAGCTCGGGGGACGGGTTCAGCGCGTTTAGCATTCCTCGGAGATACTCCACTTGTCCGACGTCGATCTGAAAGCGGGGGATCCCGACTTCCTGGCATCCCTCGACTGCCATGGAAATTATCTCGGCATCCGCCTCGGGCCGATCGAGGCCGATGAGCTCTACCCCGGCCTGAAAGAACTCCCGGTGCCGTCCTCCCTGGGGTTCCTCATGGCGGAAGACAGAGGCAGAGTAGGCCAAGCGAAGGGGGAGAGGGTCATGTTGCATCGTCGCAGCCACCATCCGTGCGACCTGGGGGGTCAGATCAGATCGCAGTGCCAGGAGGAGACCGGTCTGTCGGTCCACGAACTTGAAGGTTTTTCCCTGGTCGCCGTCCCCCGTCCCGTGGGCGAAGACCTCTAGGTATTCAAAGGTGGGGGTTAGAATTTCGCGAAACCCCCAGCGATGAAAAACAGTCAGGAGCGTCTTCTCTACCCACCTGAGGCGGGCCGCCTCGGGCGGGGAGAGGCCCCGAACCCCTTTAGGAATGGCGGTGGGGATCACCTCAGACCTTTACCACCTTGGCATAGACGATGTTGGGCATCCGCCGGATTTCATCGAGGACGGGCGTTGGAATCGGGCTGTCCACGTTGACGACGGAAAGCGCTTGGCCGCCCGGCTTCTCTCGGCCTAGGTTCATGCCGGCGATGTTGACCCCGTTTTGACCGAGGAGGGTGCCAATCTTCCCGATCACGCCCGGGACATCCAGGTTGGAGAAGACGAGCAGGTGTCCTTCCGGTACAGCCTCGAGGGAGAACTCATCAATCCTCACCACACGGGGTTCCCGCCGGCTGAACAAAGTTCCGGCGACGACGCATTGTCCTCGGTCGGTCTGGATGACGACGGAGATGAGGCTGGTGTAGTCCTCTTCCTGGCTGCTTTTTGACTCCACCACGCGGATCCCCCGCTGTCGAGCGAAGGGGAGAGCATTAACCATGTTGATGGCCCCAGAAGTGATAGAGTCAAGCACCCCCTTCACCACCACCGCCGTCAGAGGCGAGGTGTCGTAGCTCGCCACCTCCCCGGTGTAGTCAATACGGATCTCCTGGAACCGACCCTCGGCGAGCTGCGAGTCGAGCCGCCCGAGTTTTTCCGCTAACGTGAGATACGGCTGAATCTTGGCTAAGAGTTCTGGCTCGATTGACGGCGTGTTCACCGAGTTCAGAATGATCCCCCGGGTGAGATAGTCCGCCACCTGTTGGGCAATGGCGACGGCGACGTTTTCCTGGGCTTCAGCGGTTGCAGCGCCCAGGTGGGGGGTGCCGATGAAGTTCTCCAGGGAAAGCAACGGACTGGTCGTAGCGGGCTCATCCTCAAACACATCAAAGGCAGCGCCCGCCACGTGTCCGGTCACCATGGCGTCGTAGAGGGCCTTCTCTTCCACGATACCCCCCCGGGCGCAATTCACGATTCGCACGCCCGGTTTCATCTGGCTGATGGTCTCGCGGTTAATCATGTGAGAGGTGTCAGGGCCGAAAGGCACGTGGAGGGTGATGAAGTCCGCTTGCCGGTAAACCTCTTCCGGGTCGGTCAGTTCCACGCCGATGCGGCTGGCCACCTCGGCCGAGATGAAGGGATCGTAGGCAATGACACGCATGGCAAAGCCCTTGGCCCGTTTGGCAACCTCGGAACCGATTCGCCCAAGTCCGATGATTCCCAAGGTCTTGTTGTAGAGCTCAATGTTCAGAAACTTTCCCTTCGCCCACTGTCCCCCCTTCAGGGAGTCCACTGCCTGGGGAACATTCTTAGCGAGGGCCAAGAGGAGGGACATGGTGTGCTCGGCAGTGGTGATGGTGTTGCCCGTGGGGGTGTTCATCACAACGATCCCCTGGGCGGTCGCCACCTCCACATCGACGTTATCTACCCCAACTCCCGCCCGGCCAATCACTTTGAGTTGCTTCCCTGCCTGAATCGCATCGGCGGTCACCTTTGTGGCGCTTCGGACGATCAGGGCGTCGTATTGCTCGATGATCTGGACAAGGTCTTCAGGTTTCGTCTTTGGTCTGACGTCTACCTGAATGTCCGGAATCTGCCGGAGTACCTCGACGCCTCGCGGAGACAGATCATCGGTGACCAAAACTCGCATCGGTCTCTCCATGATGTTGTCTATATTCTCCCTATCTTTATCCTTCCGAATGCCTGAGGACTTCCTGGGCAGCCCGGATTCCCTCGCCCGGTTTGCTCGGGTACCCCAGCTCCGAAAGCGTGAGTTCCAGCGCGGAGAGCGCGACGACCACATCGGAGGTGTCGGCGTACCCCATGGTGGCCAATCGAAAGATTTTTCCCTTCATCGATCCCTGACCTCCGGCGATGGTCACCCCATGCTTCTCGCGGAGCGTCTTCACGATCGCTGTACCATCGATGCCTTGCGGGGCCTTGATGGCGGTCACCGCCGGGCTCGGTCGTTCCGCAAAGAGTTCCAGGCCAAGGGCCGTGACCCCCGCGCGCATGGCGGCCGCGAGTCGCTCGTGTCGGCGAAAGACGTCTTGAAGCCCTTCGCTCCGGATCATCCTGAGGGTCTCCTGAAGCCCGATGACCAACGAGATGGCCGGAGTAAAGTGGGCTTGGTTTTTGACCAGGGTCTTCCGCTCTGCGCGGAAGTCAAAATAGTACTTGGGGAGTCGAGACCGCTCCACCACGTCCCACGCCTTTCGGCTTACCCCCACCAGGGTAAGGCCGGGAGGCAGCATGAGGGCCTTCTGGGAACCGGCGACCACGACGTCCGCACCCCAAGCATCCATCGGAAGGTCCACCACCCCCAGGCTGCTAATCGCATCGACCACCAAGACGGTGGGGGTCTTTCGGACGATCTGGGCGATGGCCTGGATGTCGTGGAGGACACCCGTCGAGGTTTCGCTATGGGTGCTGAACACGGCAGAAATCTTGGGGTCCTTCTCGAGCGCGGCGGCGACGAGGCCCGGATCTACCGCTTTCCCGTAAGGAATGTCAATCGGGGTGAAGTTGATGGCGTAGGCCTGACAAATCTCTCCCCATCGCTCGCCAAACTTCCCTCCTCGGATGACCAGCGCCGTGTCGCCTGGCGACAGCGTGTTTGCCACCGCCGCCTCCATCCCTCCGGTCCCCGTCGCGGCGAAGAGGAGGACCTCCTCTGTCGTCTGGAACAGGTGCTTGAGGCCTTCCCGCACTTCGGCAAGGAGAGCTTCAAACTCCGGAGCCCGATGGTGGGGAATGGGACGGGCCATCGCCAACACGGCGTCGGGAAGGACGGGTGTCGGGCCGGGGGCAAAAAGATGCGGTTTTTTCATTCAGGCCTCTCCTGAAAAGGGGGTGTGAGCGGGGGGAATAAACCTGGAAAGTGCCCGGGGGAAGGGGTACCTCACCCCGATACGGGGAAATGAAGGTGCTTTCGATTTGGAGGCTTCTCTGACATGATAATCACACCCGGGGTCCGCCTCTTGGCTTTCAAGCGGTCCGACCCCGATCACGAAATACCACTATACCTCTATACCTATAGCGGGAAGGAGTTAGTGTGTCAAGCCGAAACCCGCAATCTAATTTTCGTTGTCGTACGGGGGGTTCCATGGTACCCTCCCCCACCTGGAATCCAAGGAGTGAGGGGAGGAACCGATGAAAAACATCAGAGGCGGTGTGGGCGTGGGAAGGTCCCTCGTATCATGTCTGATCGTGGCAGGCCTCTTGTGGGTGGGAGTCCCGGTTGCCCTGGCACAATCTCCTTCCGGTCCTGTGCGGCTGCCTCCCGGTCTTGTGAAAATGGTAGATAAACCAGCCCCCGATTTCAGTCTGACCCTTTTCTCGGGCGAAAAAGTCGAACTCAAAGACTTCCGGGGGAAGGTCGTGGTTTTGAACTTCTGGCACTCCGCGTGACCAGCCTGCCAGCGGGAGTCTCCCGTTCTGATTAAGGCTTACGAGATGTTCAAGGACCGGGGAGCAAGGTTCCTTGGGGTCAATGTTCCTTGGGACAATGAGGGGAACGCTCGGAAATTTGCAGAGGATCGAAAGGTCCCCTATGCGGTGGGGCATGATAAGGGGAGTCGCATTACCACGCTTTACCGTGTGGACGCGACGCCGATCACTTTTATCGTTTACCCGGATGGAAACGTTGCTGCCTTGGTCCGGGGAAGAATGCACCTCGATGAATTGACCGCGGTGCTTGAGCAACTCTCGGACAACAAATGATCCGCCGGTAAGATATCGACTTGCCGATGATGTTTGATCCAATTTCTCTTCTCTACCGGTTCTACGAGCGCCGAATTCTCCGGGAGGTCCAGCGAAGGGTGTTGCCCCGGCACATCGGCCTCATCCTGGATGGCAACCGACATACGCGCTGGAACTCGGCCTCGCCGATCCACTCGAGGGGCACCGGCTGGGGGCGGACAAGCTCGGGTAGGTCTTGGACTGGCTGGGTGAGCTACACATCTGGATTATTACTATCTATGTCCTCTCCACGGAAAACCTCTCCCGCCCTCACGGCGAGCTCACGCGCCTCCTGAATCTTATGGAGTCAAAGATGCGAGCCGTAGCGGTGGCCCCAAAGATCCACGAGAAAGGGGTCCGGATCCGGGCGGTCGGGCAGATGGAACTCTTACCCGCATCCCTGCAAGCGGCCATCGACCGAGCGGAGGAGGCCACCCACACGTACAATAACTTCTTCCTCAATATCGCCGTCGGGTATGGGGGGAGGCAAGAAATTGCCGATGCGGTGAAGCTGCTCCTGAGAGATCGAGTCCGGCGGGGAGCCGCCCTTGAGCAGGTGGCGGAAGAGATCACACCCGAAGAGATTGGAAAGTATCTGTATACGTATGATCTTCCCGATCCGGACCTCATCATCCGAACGAGTGGCGAGGTCCGCCTCTCCGACTTTCTCCTGTGGCAGAGCGCCTATAGCGAGTTCTATTTTTGTGACGCCTACTGGCCCGCCTTCCGGAAGATCGATATGCTCCGGGCCATCTGGAGTTATCAGCAACGGAAGCGTCGCTTCGGCACGTAAGCCCCCTCTGTCCCATGTCCGAAGTCCGGTGTCCAAGCTCCGATGACATCGTTCAAGCCCTTGGTCTGTCTGTTCTAAGTAACCTCGCACCTCGGACTGTGAACCTTGGACACCAATCGGGCTTCGGCCCCAGGCGGACTAACGCGCCTCGGAGGGAATAGCGGCCCCGATCAGCTGGGTGACGGCAGCGAACTTGTGGCGGATCAGGTAGGCCTCGATGTCGGCCAGGACCTTCATTGGGGCCAACGGATCGAGGAAATTGGCGGTCCCCACCTGGACCGCAGTGGCCCCGGCGAGAAGGAACTCCACTGCATCATGACCGGTCATGATCCCCCCGATACCGATGACGGGGATTTTCACCTCTTGGGCCACCTCCCAGACCATCCGTACAGCGATTGGACGGATGGCCGGGCCGGAGAGACCACCGGTGGCTCCGGGGAGTTTTGGCCGGCGGCTGCGGAGGTCAATGACCATGCCGACGATGGTGTTAATGAGCGAGAGGGCATGGGCCCCCGCGTCGGCGGCCGCTCGGGCAATCACGGTGACATCGGTTACATTCGGGGAAAGCTTGGGGATTATCGGAAGGGGAGTGGCTTGCCGGACCGACCGCACCACCTCGTAGGCGAGACGCGGGTCGGTGCCAAAATCGAGCCCCCCGGCTACGTTGGGGCAGGAGATGTTGAGTTCGATCCCGGCCACTCCCTCGGCGTCAGAGAGACGCTTGGCCAGATCGGCGAACTCTTCTACTGACTTTCCGGCAATGTTGACCAGGAGCGGGGTGGCCAACGTTCGGAGGAACGGGAGCTTTTGCTTGAGAAAGAGGTCGATCCCGACGTTCTGCAGCCCGATGGAGTTGAGCATCCCTCCCGGGGTCTCGGCGATCCTGGGAGGTGCGTTGCCCGGTCGCGGATGCATCGTCACCGTCTTGACAATGATGGCACCAAGGGCATTGAGATCAAAGAAGGGGGTGAACTCGTCCCCGTACCCGAAGGTTCCGGAGGCGGTCATCACCGGGTTTTTCAACGGGATTCCGGCAATCTCGACGCCCATGTTTGGACGCTTCTCCGGTGACCGAGGACCGAGGACCGATGACCGGCGACGACTCCGTCCTTTGCGTGACCCGTGCACTGTGGACCGCGAACGGTCTTTCTCTGAACCCTGAACTCTGAACCCTGAGCGCTTCTTCACCAGGCAATCTCCCGGGCGTCGAAGGCCGGCCCGTCCTTACAACAGAGCTTGTAAGCTGTCCGCTGTCCGCTGTCCGCCACCGGTCCGATTTCCGCTGACTGCTGATTGCTGATTGCTGACTGCTTCACCGGGATGACGCAACCCATGCAGGCCCCAAAGCCACAAGCCATGTCGGCCTCCAAAGAGACCTGGCAGGGGACCTGGAATCGCTCGGCCATCTGAGCGACGGCATGGAGCATCGCGTGCGGACCGCAGGCATAGATCGTCGATCCTTCTCGGCTGGTCTGTGATCGGAGATGCGCTTCCAGAAGATCGACCACGAGCCCCCGGCGGCCGACGCTGCCATCTTCTGTGGCGACATGGACCTTTGCCCCTGCCTTTCTAAGATCGGTGAGACAAAGGACATCGTCAGAGGTCTTGCCTCCGACGAAGGCCACCAGATTCCGACGACCGACGACGGCTCGACTGAGCGGCTCGACCGATCTCGCCGAGGTCTCGCCGAAGCCCTTTGGCCGACGACGGCTCGACTGTCTTCGACCCTGAGGCTCAGACCCGAAGGGAGCTCGCCGAAGTCCTTTGGCCGATGCCGCCCGACCAGTCTTTCCATCTCCTGAACCCTCAACTCTGAACCCCGAACCTGCAAGGCGCTCGGCGAGGGCCACCACCGGAGGGACCCCGATGCCTCCGCCGACCAGCAGGGCCGTGGTGAGGCTCGGCGGCACGTGGTAGCCATTCCCCAATGGGCCCAGGAGGTCCACCCGATCTCTCGGCTTAAGGCGGGAGAGGGCGGTGGATCCCTTCCCCATCTCTTTGTACAAGATCTCCACCATGTGCCCGCTTTTTCTGCCGCTCGGGCGCCGGACCCTCAGGATGCTGTAGGCCCTTGGCAGAAAGGGGTCGAGCGATCCCGAGGGTTTCACCATGACGAACTGTCCGGGCTGAAAACTGAGGGGCTCTGAGGTAAAGCGCTGGAGGAAGTAATCCGGGTGGAACCTCTGAAGGGACTGCACCTCAGCCTGCACCACCCAGCCCCCCGTTGTACTCCTGCAACGCCTTTACCTGGAGACCTTCCACCTTTAGGGCTCGAATCCCCTCTACCGCCGCGTTGGCCGCTGCCATGGTCGTAAAGCATGGGATCCCCTGGGTGACGGCGGTTCGGCGGATGGAGTACGAGTCAAGGCGGGAGGTTCGCCCCTCTGGGGTGTTCACCACCAAGCCGATTTCGCCGCTCTTCATCCGGTCCACGATGTGGGGTCGAACCCCCTCGGTCACCTTGTACACGCGCTCGGCGGGGATCCCTGCCTCCTGAAGGCAGTGGGCCGTGCCGGTAGTGGCCAGGATGTGAAAGCCGAGTTCGGCAAACGCATGGCCGAGCGGGGGAAGGTGAGGTTTGTCCGGATCCCGAACGCTCAAGAAGACCGTCCCCTCCAGTGGCAGCGTCCCGCTGGCCGCGATCTGGGACTTTGCGAAGGCGCGACCAAAGTCCCGATCGATCCCCATGACCTCGCCCGTGGACTTCATCTCCGGCCCCAGGATGGCATCGACACCTGGAAACTTGACGAAGGGTAGAACCGCTTCCTTCACCGCCACGTGGCGCAGGACCGGTTCCCGGGTGAGCCCCAGCTCATCTAAGGTCATGCCAGCCATCACCTTGGTGGCGAGCTTGGCCAGGGGGACCCCCGTCGCCTTGCTGACGAAGGGGACCGTTCGGGAGCCCCGGGGATTCACCTCGAGGACATAGACCGTGGAGTTCTTGATAGCGAATTGGATGTTGAGAAGTCCCACGACCTGAAGCTCCACCGCCAGGGCGGTCGTCTGCTCGCGGATCTCGTCCAGAATCTTGTCGGGCACCGACCGCGGCGGAAGGGAACATGCCGAGTCTCCCGAGTGGATACCCGCCTCTTCGATGTGCTCCATAATTCCGCCGATCACGACCCGCCGCCCGTCCGCGATGGCATCGACGTCCATCTCGATCGCATCTTCCAAAAACTTGTCGATCAGGACGGGATGCCCGGGAGAGGCCTGGACGGCCCGCTCCATATAATCGAGGAGGCTCGCCTCGTCGTAGACGATCTCCATGGCCCGCCCCCCGAGGACATACGAAGGGCGGACCAGGACTGGATAGCCAATCTGTTTGGCGATCCGGGCTGCCTCGCTGGCCGAGATGGCCGTCCCGCTGGGGGCCTGGTTGAGCCCTAGCTGGATGAGCAACTGTCGAAACCGCTCCCGGTCTTCTGCCCGGTCAATGGCATCCGACGAGGTTCCCCAGATGCGGACCCCGGCCCGCTCGAGGGGGACGGCGAGTTTCAGTGGGGTCTGGCCGCCGAACTGAACGATGACGCCGTCCGGCTGCTCTCGGTCCACGATGTTCAAGACATCCTCGAGTGTCACGGGCTCGAAGTAGAGCCGGTCGGAGGTGTCGTAGTCGGTGGAGACCGTTTCGGGGTTGCAGTTGACCATGATGGCCTCGTAACCGAGTTCCTTCAGGGCAAAGGCGGCGTGGACACAACAGTAGTCGAATTCGATTCCCTGGCCGATCCGGTTGGGGCCGGATCCCAGGATCACGGTTTTCTTCCGGGTCGTCGGGTTCGCTTCACACTCCCGCTCGTAGGTCGAATAGAGATAGGGGGTGAAGGCCTGGAATTCGGCCGCACAGGTGTCCACCATCTTGAAGGTGGCCTGGATCCCCAGCTTCCGCCGAGCGTCCCGGATGGTCAGTTCGTCAGAGCCGGTCAGCTGGGCCAACCTCCGGTCGGCGAAACCCATTTCCTTGGCGGCTCGCAATTTCTCGGGGGTCAGGAGGCGGAGGAGGCTCTTGGACCGCTCGTGTACGAACTCTTTCTCCAAATCGACGATCTCCCGAATATTCTCCAGAAACCAGGGGTCGATTTGGGTCAGTTCGTAGATCTCTTGAACATCCATGAGCTGGCGGAAGGCCTCAGCGATGTAAAAGACCCGCTCCCAGTTGGGGATGCGAAGCCGCTCTCGGATGAGCTCGCGCCAAGACTCGCCGTTCATCTCTGTGGCCCTGGAACCGTGACCCGTGACACGGCTCGTCAGGCCGTAGACGTCGATCTCCAAAGCGCGGATGGCCTTCTGCAGTGCTTCCTTGAAGGTTCGGCCGATGGCCATCACTTCGCCCACCGACTTCATCTGGGTCGTCAGCGTTTCATCCGCCCCCGGGAATTTCTCAAAGGCAAAACGAGGGATCTTCACCACACAATAATCCAGCGTGGGCTCGAAAGAGGCAGGGGTGGACTGCGTGATGTCGTTTTTGATCTCGTCCAAGGTGTAGCCAACGGAGAGGAGGGCGGCAATCTTGGCGATGGGGAATCCGGTCGCTTTACTGGCGAGGGCGGAGGAGCGGGAAACCCTGGGGTTCATCTCGATCACGACCAGTCGGCCATCGGAGGGGTTGACGGCGAATTGGATGTTGGACCCACCGGTCTCTACCCCGATCTCCCGGATGATGGCGATCGCGGCGTCCCGCATGATCTGGTATTCCTTGTCGGTGAGGGTTTGCACGGGTGCGACGGTGATGGAATCCCCGGTGTGGATTCCCATCGGGTCCACGTTCTCGATGGAGCAGACGATGACTACGTTATCCTTTCTGTCCCGCATCACCTCGAGCTCGAACTCTTTCCACCCGATGACCGAGACCTCGATCAGGACTTGGTGTACTGGGCTCGTGTTCAAGCCCCACTGGACGTGCTCTTGGAATTCCTTTCGGTTGTAAGCGATGCTGCCGCCGGTCCCACCCAGGGTGAAGGAGGGGCGGATGATGGCGGGAAAGCCGACCCGTTCAATGATCGCATCGGCTTCCTCAATCGACTTGGCATACCCACTCTTTGGAACCTCGAGGCCGATCCTGGCCATGGCCTCCCTGAACAGATCCCGGTCCTCGGCTTTCTTAATGGCTTCGAGCGTTCCCCCGATCAGCTCCACCTCATACGTGTCCAGGATGCCGCTTTCGGCTAACGCTACGGCGAGGTTGAGCCCGGTCTGCCCGCCGAGGGTGGGGAGAAGGGCCTCCGGGCGCTCCCGCTCGATGACCTTCTCCAAGATTTCCACGGTCAGCGGCTCGACATAGGTCCGGTGGGCCAGCTCTGGATCGGTCATGATGGTAGCGGGATTCGAGTTGACCAGGACGATCTCGAAGCCTTCCTGGCGCAGGACCTTGCACGCCTGCGTCCCAGAGTAGTCGAACTCGCAGGCCTGCCCGATGATAATTGGTCCGGAACCGATAATCAGAATCTTTTGAATGTCCGTACGCTTAGGCATCTCGTAACTGCCGTTAGCAGCCAGCAATCAGCAGTCAGCCCGAACAATCGGAAGCCGACAGCCGATAGCTGACAGCTGGTTAGATGGCGATGCCTCCTCGCTGGCGGATCCGGGTGCCCTCGACGTGGAGAAGCTCCACCGGCTCGCGCGTACACCGGTTTCGCTCCATCAAAGCCACAAAACGGTCAAAGAGGTAGCGCGAGTCGTGCGGGCCCGGCGAGGCCTCGGGATGGTACTGAACCGAAAAGACGGGTAGGCGAATGTGCCGCATCCCTTCGACGGTCCCATCATTCAAATTCACGTGAGTCAGTTCCACCTCCCCGCCCGGGATTGAGTCGATGTCGACGGCAAACCCGTGGTTTTGAGTCGTGACCTCAACCTTCCCGGTGTGAAGCTCCTTGACCGGGTGGTTGGCCCCGTGATGGCCAAATTTGAGTTTATATGTACGGCCACCCAGGGCGAGGCCTAGAATCTGGTGTCCGAGACAGATCCCGAAAATCGGTCTTTTCCCAAGGAGCTGCCGGGTGGTCTCGACCAGGTGCATAACTCCCTCAGGGTCCCCAGGCCCATTGCTGATGAAGATGCCGTCCGGATCCAAGGCCAGAATCTCGTTGGCGGTGGTCGTGGCCGGGACAACCACCACATCGCAACCGGTACTCACCAGCTGCCGAAGGATGTTGTACTTAATCCCACAGTCGATGGCTACCACCTGGAACCGTTGACCGACAACGGCTCGACTGAGCTCGCCGAAGTCCGATGTCCGTTCACCGAACAGATCTAACTGCGCGCGCTTATGCTCCCGGTCGTCGGTCGTCGGTACGCGGTCATCGCTGTAACCGTGTCCCCATCGCCACTCCCCCTGCCGCCATCGGAAGGACTCGCTGCACGTCACTTCCTTCACCAGATCACGGCCGATGAGACCCGGAGACGACCGGGCCTTCTCGACAAGGCTCTGCGGACTCGAGTCGGCCGTGGAGATGACGCCTTCCATCGCGCCCCGGTCTCGGATGTGCTTGGTGAGGGCGCGCGTATCAATCCCCTGGATCCCCACGATGCCACATTCCTGGAGATACGCTTCGAGTGTCTTGGACTTTCGCCAATTGCTCGGATAGGGGGAGCCTTCCTTCACGATAAAGCCTTCCAGAAAGGGGCGTTGGGACTCGATGTCCTCGGGATTGATCCCGTAATTACCGATGAGGGGGTAAGTCATGCAGACGATCTGCCCCTTGTACGAGGGATCGGTGAGGATCTCTTGATAGCCGGTCATGGCTGTATTGAAGACTACCTCGCCGACGCATTCGCCTTCGCCACCGAAGGCACGCCCCTCAAAGACGGTTCCGTCTGCCAAGGCCAGGATCGCGGACTTCATGACGTCTCCCAAACCACCTGACCGGCCACGATGGTCATCATGGCCTTCCCCTTGAGCTTCCATCCGATGAAGGGGGAGTTCTTACTCTTCGATTGCCAGTCATTCTCCTCAACGATCCATTCCTGATCCGGATCGAGGATGGTGATATCTGCATCCGCGCCTGGCACCAGCGTTCCCTTGTGCTTGAGCTGTAGAATACGGGCCGGGTTGGTCGTGAAGCGCTCTACAATCATGGGGAGGGTGAGGAGACGGGTGTGATAGAACTCGGTGAGGATGAGGCCGAGAGCGGTCTCGAGCCCAATGATGCCGAAGGGGGCGTAATCATATTCCATCTCCTTCTCGAAGCTGGCATGGGGGGCATGATCGGTGGCGATGACCTCGATGGTCCCATCGATGAGCGCCTCCCGGAGCGCCGTGACATCCTCGGCCGAGCGGAGGGGGGGATTCATCTTGGTATTGGTGTGAAAATCCCGGACCACTTCGTCGGTGAGGATCAAGTGGTGAGGTGTCGCCTCGCCGCTCACGTGAGCACCCCGGGCCCTCGCCTCCCGGATCAGACGGATTGACTCCGTCGTGCTTACATGACAGACGTGGAGGCGGGCCCCTGTGTACTCACTCAACAGGATGTCTCGCCCCACCATCACTGCCTCCGCGGCAGAGGGGATTCCCTTGAGCCCCAATTTGGTACTCACGCGCCCCTCGTGCATTACCCCCCCTTCGGAGAGTGTGAGATCTTCACAGTGGGGGATCACCATGATGTCGAACATGGTGGCGTACTCCATCGCCCGCCGCATGAGTTCGGCATTTGTCACCGGCTTACCGTCATCGGAGAGCCCGACGCACCCCGCGGCCGCAAGGTCCCCGATATCCGCCAGCTGTTCGCCGTGGTGGCCCCTCGAGATGCATCCGATGGGGAAGACATTCACGCGTCCCACCTTCTTGGCCTGCTCTAGGATGTACTCGGTGACCGATGCAGTGTCGTTCACCGGATCGGTATTCGGCATGCAACAGATAGAGGTGAACCCTCCCCGTGCCGCGGCAGCGGTCCCTGAGGCGATGGTCTCCTCATCTTCTCGTCCCGGTTCCCTGAGATGCACGTGCATATCAATAAGACCCGGCACCACGATCTTGCCGGTCGCATCGATAACTCGGGTCTCCGGCTTTTTGTTCTTCCCCGAACCTGAACCCTGAACCTTGCCTACTTGAAGGATTTGCCCCTCTTCGACCAGGACATCGAGGGTGTCGTCGACCCCGTTGGCCGGATCAATCACTCGCCCACCTGTAATTAAGAGTCGCATCTCATACTCCACTAGCCGTTCACCGTAAACCGTTGACCGATGACCGTAAAGCGATGCTTGCCACTACCGATGACCGAGTGTCCATGTCCGGTGACCTTAAGAGACCCGAAAACGTGTTCTTCTTCGGTAGTCGGTCGTCGGACATCGGTCAACGCCTTAGTTGGTGGCCGCGTGTCCGCCCATGAGGAGATACAGCAACGCCATGCGGATGGCCACCCCGTTCGTGACCTGATCGAGGATGAGGCTGTAGGGACCATCGGCAACCTCCGGGGCGATCTCGACACCCCGATTGAGAGGCCCTGGGTGCATGATCAGGACTCCCTCCCTCGCCCTTTTCACACGGTCGACGGTGAGACCGAAGAGCCGGCTATACTCGCGGAGGGAGGGGAGGAGGGTGGGCCCCTGCCGCTCCCTCTGGATTCGCAACATCATGATCACGTCGGCATCCGCGATGGCAGCTTCCACGTCGGTGGTGACCTGGGCGCCGAGCTCCTCGGGGTGTCGGGGCAGTAGCGTGGGCGGGCCTGCCACGCGAACATCCATTCCTACCTTGCGCATAGCCTGGATCCCGGATCGCGCGACCCGGCTGTGGCTGATATCTCCCACGATGGCGACCGTGAGGCCTTTTAAACGTCCCAGACGCTCTCGGATGGTGAGCAGGTCGAGGAGGGCCTGAGTAGGATGCTCGTGGGCCCCGTCCCCGGCGTTTATGATCGAGGCTTGGAGGCGATCGGCCAGGATCTTGGGCGCCCCCGGGACCGGGTGGCGGATCACCACCACATCCGGTCGCATAGCCTGAAGGGTTTTCCCAGTATCGAGGAGGGACTCGCCCTTGGTCACCGAAGAAACGGTTGTGGAAATGTTGATGACATCGGCACTGAGCCACTTGCCGGCGATCTCGAACGAGGTCCGCGTGCGGGTGCTCGGCTCGTAAAAGAGGTTGATCAGGGTCTTCCCGCGGAGCGTGGGAACCTTCTTGATCTCTCGAGAGGCGATCTCTTTCATCGAGTCAGCGGTGTCCAGGATCAGATGGATCTCATCCGACTCCAGCTCTCGGATCGTTAGCAGATCCTTTCGCTTCAAGGCCATCTTACTCTCCGTTCACCGATCACCATTTGATGAGTTCAGGGTTCAGGGTTCACAGTTCAGAGCTTATGGCTGACGGATTACACGTCAGGAATCTGGCTTTACCATGAACCATGAACGAATTGTCGGTCATCGGTCGTCGGTCGTGGATTCCATGATCACCACGCGGTCCACTCCGTCCTCCTCTTGGAGCATCACCTGGACCTGCTCCGTCTTGGCAGTGGGGACGTTCTTTCCCACGTAATCGGCCCGGATCGGCAGCTCCCGATGCCCTCGATCCACGAGTACCGCAAGCTGGATCACCCGGGGACGTCCCAGATCCATGAGGCCGTCCATGGCCGCCCGGGTCGTCCGACCGGTGTAAAGGACATCATCCACCAAGATCACCTTCTTGTTTTGGATGGAGAAGGGGATCTCGGTCTTCCTCACGGTTGGATGGGGGGGCGCCCTGCCCAGGTCATCCCGATAGAGGGTGATGTCCAGGGCTCCGACAGGGACATGTGCCCCGTCGATATCCTTCAAACGCTGGGACAGGCGGCGCGCGAGATCCACTCCTCGGCTCCGGAGGCCGATGAGGACCAGATCGGCCGTCCCCTTGTTTTTCTCGATGACCTCGTGGGCGACCCGCGTGAGGACCCGCTGGATCGCTGCTGCATCCATGATTTGTGACTTTTCGCTGACTTTCATGGCTACCTCGGGAGGCATAAAAAAACCTCCTCACCCTCGGGTGAGGAGGTCGCGTGTCGTACCCTTCACTGGAATCTTCATCACTGCTCCCTTACGAACCTCGCCGGGTTCGCTTAAAAGGCCACTATAATTTACCTCCGGCTGTCGCAAATGTCAAGGGATTTTAACAACCTCACCAGGCGCACCCCCACCCAAGCTATGCAAAGGTCTGAATATTTTAGGGTTCCCTGAGGTATTCATTTCAGTTGTCTTTGGACGAGGCGGAAGGCAATCAGTACCATAAGTACTGTGATGCCTGTAACAGCAACCGCCAATGCTCCCGCAGAGGTAGTACTCCAGCCGACTATCCTCACCTCCCCATAGGCGAGTCTTCCACCGATTACCGCACCGGTTAGCGCCGCGAGTGGTACGGCCCACCGGGTCCAGGCGGGGAGCCCCTTATCAGTAAGCCGGATCACCGCGCCGTGCCGATAGAGGTAGTACGCAAGGAACCAGAAACCGATTGCCGCCAACGGACCCAACACCGCATTCGCGAAATCCGTTGGTCCGTCTGTTCCCGCCAGATTTGGAGAATTCCATTTAGGCCCAGCAACATACAGCTTACGCCAACCACTACGAGCACTGATGGTCGCCGAAGCAGCTCGAGCCAAAAACTCCCCTGCTTCCCCGACTTTTTCCATTCTCGCCACGACCTGAAGATCCTCTGAGTGACAACGGGAATCGCGAGGTACCCGAGAACGTTTAATGTCCCCCAAAATGGCATACGGGCCCAAAACGGGAGGATGCTCCAGTGGACTCCACCGGAGAGCAGTAGTATCGGCAGATAGAGCATGATGCCAGGCGCCAGGAAGAAAATCTCAGCCCACGTGATGTTTTTGTCCGTTATCGGGGGCCTCCCGTACAAGAGAAAAACGGTCACCCCGATGACCAAGATGCCATATAAGAAGTACATCCATCGGAGCGATTGCGTGTGTGTTACGGTCATGAAAAGAAGTCCCCCTTCACACAATATGGGTACCGGAAGAGCTGCCCAGGCAAAACAGGCCTACAGCAGCCCGTGCAAGAATTATGCTGAGTTGGGCCGAAGGAGCGAGCGGAACGGCGGGGGCGTTGCATAGGCCGTGGGACTCTGGTAATAGTCGGGAAGGGAGGCGTGGTTGTGATACGTAGGGTGGGGGCATGAAGGATTCGAAAAAGGCAAAGGCGAGGGTTGAGGAGCTTCGGCAGCTCATCCGCCATCACATTTACCTCTATTATGTGCTCGCCCGGCCCGAGATTTCTGACGCCGAATACGACCGCCTGTTCAATGAACTCAAGCTGTTAGAAAAGCAGCATCCACAGTATATCGTCCCCGATTCCGCGACTTTGCTCGTCAGCGGGGGAGTAGCCGTAGTGGCCGAGGGCTTTGCCCCCGTCGAGCACAGCAGTCCGATGCTCTCGCTGGACAACGCCGCCACCGAAGAGGACGTTCGAGAGTTCGAAGCCCGCATGCACCGAATTTTGCCCGGTACGACCTTCGATTACGTGTGCGAGCCCAAAATCGATGGCCTCGGTGTCGCACTGGTCTACGAGAAGGGAAAATTTGTGCGCGGGGCCACTCGAGGGGATGGAAGGGTCGGCGAGGACGTGATACACAACTTGCGAACGATTCGAAATCTGCCCTCCGTCCTGCGGGGACCGCTCGCCCAGTATGAGCTCCTCGAAGTCCGCGGTGAGGTCTTCATGTGGAAGGCGGCATTTCAGAAACTGAACCGCTATCTGGAAGAGGCAGGAGAGTCCCCGTTTGCGAACCCGCGAAACGCGGCTGCGGGGTCCCTACGGCAGAAGGATAGTGGGATTACGGCGAAGCGGCCTCTTGACATCACCCTGTACCAGCTTGGGACTGCCACCCCGCCAGCTTCGTTCGCGACCCACTGGGAGATTCTCGAGGCGTTCCGCGAGTCAGGGCTCCCCGTGAGTCGCGAGGTGAGGCTCTGTGGGGACCTGGACGCGGCCATTGCTTATCACCGCGAGATGGAGGCAAGGCGGAACGAGATCGGCTATGAAACGGACGGCGTGGTCCTGAAGGTGAACAACCTAGATCAAAGAATGACACTGAGTTTCACCACGCATCACCCCCGCTGGGCCATTGCCTTCAAGTTCAGATCGCAAGAGGCCCAGACACGGATCAGGCGGATCCTGATTAATGTCGGTCGGACAGGAGCCCTCACGCCGTCAGCCGAGGTGGATCCGGTCGAGATCGCCGGTGCCACCATCAGCCGGACCACGCTCCATAATGCTGACGAGATCGCGCGCCTCGATGTACGTGAAGGGGACTTGGTCCTGATCAAACGGGCAGGCGATGTAATCCCGCACGTGGTGCATGTTGTTCCCGAGACAGACCACAAGTCGCGTCCCCGTTTCCGGATGCCTCCGCGTTGCCCGGTCTGTAGAGGACATGCCTACCGGCCTGAGGGAGAAGTGGTCTGGCGCTGCAGCAATGCGGCCTGTCCGGCACAGCTTAAGGGGCGGCTGCTCCATTATGGGTCGCGTCGGGCCATGGACATCGAACATCTCGGCGAAAAGGTCGTTGATCAATTGGTGGACCGCGGATTGGTCAAGGACTTCGCCGATCTGTACCACATAGAGCTAGAGACATTAGCGTCCCTCGAGCGCCTGGCCAATAAATCGGCGACAAACCTGTACGAGGCCATCCAGGGAAGCAAAAGCCGGGGGCTCTCCCGTCTAATTTTTGCCCTTGGGATTCGGTACATCGGTGAAAACGTTGCCTCGTTGTTGGCACAGCATTACGGCAGCATGGACAAGCTGGTCGGGGCGACGGAGGAGGATATCGCCGGCATCTACGGTATTGGCCCTCGCATCGCAGCAACCGCCGCTGAGTTTTTCGCCCAGAAGGAGAACCGGCGGGTCATCGAGCGCTTGCAGGCAGTCGGCGTCAGGATGACAGAGGTGACGGCCCCGGGGGTGAAAAAGATCCTAGCTGGCAAGACGTTTGTGCTGACGGGTGTACTTCCGGCCATGAGCCGCGACGAGGCCAAGGCCACCATAACCCGCCTCGGTGGCCGGGTCACCTCATCGGTGAGCAAGAAGACCAACTACGTCGTTGTCGGCACAGACCCCGGCTCCAAGTACGATGACGCTCGACGGCTGGGCATCCCCATCTTGGATGAAGCAGCTTTCAAGAAGTTGATCGCTGGGGGTTAGAAGCCCCTTTGGAGCTTCGACAATGCGTTCCACCGTGATCGGGATATTCTGCTTGAGTCTCCTGGTAGCAGGAGTGAGCCTCAGTAACACCGGTGCCTCGGTCAAGGAGATCGCGCTCCGTTACTTTACCCCGGAGGAGATCGCGCGGGGCAAAAGCTACATGGGAGGGCGGTACCTTCTCTTCGCCGCCCGCAGCGCAATTACTCTTGGTTTCTTTCTTCTATTCGTCTTCACACCTGCCTCACGAACCCTGCGGGACTTCAGCGCGACCTGGGCCGGCTATCGGCCATGGCTCGCGTTGACCTTCTATGCTGCATGCCTGTTGCTGCTCTATCGGCTTCTTCTCCTCCCGATAGATCTCTACGGAGGGTACTTTCGGGAGCACGCCTATGGCCTCTCGACCCAGGGGCTCGATGGGTGGTTCAAGGACTGGGGGAAGGGACTGATCCTGCAGGTGATTCTACTCTTGCCGGCGGTGAACCTGCTCTATGTTCTTATCCGTCGGGACCCCCACCGCTGGTTCGTCGCGGGCGCCGGGATTCTCGGGATCATGATCCTCCTCCTCACCTTCCTGGCCCCGGTACTGATCGATCCTCTCTTTCACACCTTCACCCCACTCAAGGATGCCGACCTGAAGGCCCGAGTCCTGAGACTGGCAGAGCGTGCGGGAATCCCCGTGGAGCAGGTGCTAGAGACGGATGCCAGCCGAAGAACGGTAAAGGCGAATGCCTATGTTACCGGCTTCGGCCGGACTAAGCGTATTGTTCTCTATGATACGCTCGTGAAGCGAGCCTCTGCTGATGAGGTTGAGGTAGTCTTGGCCCACGAGATCGGCCACCGGATGTATCACCACATTTGGAAGGGGGTAGGTCTTTCCGTCCTCGCGTTTTTCCTAGGTTTCGTTATCGCCGCACTGGTCCTCCAGTGGGGGACCACCCGGGGTCTCCTCACGCATTCGGCCGATCCCGCGGGGCTCCCTCTGCTCTTATTGACCCTTTTCGCTCTGAGCCTTGTGACCCTTCCACTCCAGAATGCCATCTCTCGAGGGTTCGAACGCCAAGCGGATCTTGCGGCGCTCGAGCTTTCGGAAAATCGCGACGCGTACGTTAAAGTAGAAGTAGATTTGGCGCGATCCAACCTGGCCGATATCACTCCCCCCGGCTGGGCCGTCCTTTTCCTGTATACGCACCCCCCGGTTCTTGAGCGTATCTCGGTCGCGGAGCAGACGTAAGATATCCCCCCTATCTTGACTCTTTCAAAATTCTGTGGTACCTGACCGTGATAAGGACGCTATTGGGTCCGGAAAGGGGAAAGAGGAGATGGAGGATCCTGCCCGTCTCGAGCAGGCGGAATTCTTCTTTCAGGAGGGTTATCGACATCAAATGAACGGTGATCTCGATGCGGCCGTCGAGCACTACCGGCGCTCTATCGAGCTCTATCCCACTGCAGAGGCCCACACCTTTCTGGGATGGGCGTATAGCTTTCAGGGAAAGATCGATAAAGCCATTCAAGAGTGCGAGATTGCCATCCAAGTCGACCCCAATTTTGGCAATCCCTATAACGACATCGCGGTCTATCTTATGGAAAAGGGGGAATACGACGAAGCCATCCCCTGGCTCACGAAGGCCATGGAAGCCAAACGATACGAACCCCGACACTATCCCCACATCAACCTGAGCCGTGTATATGCCAAGATGGGGAAGACCCACGAGGCCATTGCCGAGGTTCGGAAGGCATTAAAAATCGAACCCGATCACCAGGGGGCTCGCCGAGAACTGCACCGCCTGATCGGCATGCTTAACTAACGGACCGACCACCCGGGACCTGGAGGATTGCGTTGCGGGTCCCGGGGTCTTTTTTTTCTGAGGGGGAGGGCTGGGGCTGGAACAGGCACCTCGTAAGAATTCGGGAGCAACTGACCCGGCAGACCTGGTAGTTCGGGGCGGAACCCTTCTTAATGTCTATACGGGGGAACTGCTTGAGGGCTGGGGCGTGGCGATTCGCGGGGAGCGGATTGTCGCTTTAGGCCTCGACCTCAGCCATCTTATTGGTCCCGAGACCAAAATTGTCGAGGCGGCAGGTAAGTATCTCACCCCGGGTCTGATTGATGGACACACCCACCTAGATAACATCCAAAGCCTGCATGAGTTCCTGTATGAGGCCGTGCCAAGGGGACTCACCACTGTCATTACAGAGTTAGTCCACGTGGCAAATGTAGGAGGGGCCGCAGCCTTCCGGACCTTCCTGGCGGGTCTGGAGGACCTCCCGATTCTGGTTTACACCACCGCTCCTTCTATCTCCCTTCTCTGCTCTGACCGGGGGGATGGCCGGTCGGCCATTTCATCTGACGAAGTGGCAGACCTGCTGGAGCACCCTCTCGTGCTGGGGCTCGGGGAGGTCTACTGGCATCTCGCACTGCAGGCCCCGCCCGACCTCATGGCCCTGATCGAAAAGGCCCGTCGTCTGCGAAAGCAGGTGGAGGGGCACGCCGCCGGGGCCCGCGGGTGGAAGCTCCAGCAGTACATGGGCCTCGGAATCGGCTCCTGCCACGAGTCAATCACACCAGAGGACGTGATCGACCGGCTTCGCCTGGGGGTACATACAATGGTTCGGGAGGGTTCGGTGCGGCAGGACCTGGGCGTCCTGAAGGAAGTGGTCTCGTCCGGGGTGGATCTCCGGCGTCTGATCCTGGTAACCGATACTGTCTGGCCCGATGATCTCTTGCGCCGGGGCGTCATGGACCATGCGGTCCGCCGTGCCATCGAGCTTGGTCTCGATCGCGTTGCGGCAGTCCGGGCGGCCAGCCTCTCCTGTGCCGAGCACTTCGGTCTCGACCACCTGGTGGGGGGCCTTGGTCCGGGCAAGTATGCCAACCTCTTGGTAGTTCCGGATCTTACGCGGATGGAACCCGAGGTGGTAATTAGTAAGGGTAGCGTGGTGGCGCAGGACGGAAGATGTCTCGTAAGGGTCAAGGGGAATTCTCAAATCCGGCGGGTTCTCCCCGCGCCTACGTTGCCGCACCCTCTCACGCCGGGGGATCTCAAAGTCCCTGCGGACCGCTTAGGTGGGTGGACCCAGGTGAGGGTTCTAGGCATTGCGGGACCCATTCTGACACGGGAACTCACACTGTCACTGCCGGTCGAGGGGGGAGAGGTGATCATGGAGCCTCAAGCGGATGTTCTGAAGGCTGCCGTCTTTGACCGGAGAGGTCTTGGGCAGAGGACGGTCGGGTTCGTCAAAGGATTTGGCCTGCGGCAAGGGGCGGTTGCCTCGAGCCTTTCCTACGACGTGAGCAATCTAGTGGCCGTCGGGGCCCGGGATGCAGATATCGCACGAGTTCTGAACCGATTGGTAGAGATCGGCGGCGGCTTTGTCGTAGTAGTCGATGGGGAGGTCGTAGAGGAGCTCCCCATGCCGATCGGGGGGATCATTAGCGAAGAGCCGGTCCCGAACTTGGCCGAGAAGCTCGATCGAATAAAGCGGGTGCTCAAAGACCTGGGCTCACTGCTTCAGGATCCCCTCCTCACCCTCCAGGCCCTTACCTTCACCGCGATTCCGGCCTTGAGGCTCAGGGAGCGCGGGCTTGTCCAGGTCAAAACGGGTCAGATAGTCCCACTGCTGATAGAGACTTCCTAACCATCCCTAGTGCCGCACCAACTAGTGCCGCACCAACTATTTCTCACGAGTATTCCGCGCTGGTGCGGCACTTCCGCTAGGGGGGCAGGCCCCCCCTTCGGCACTCGGCGTTCGCCTCGCTGAGCACCCCCCAGGCGTAGGGGAGCCTCTCCCCTACAACCCCTCAGTGCCCCCGGCGGAACCCTGGGGTGCTTAGGAGGAGTGAGTTGGAGGGGCACTAGCTGAAAATCGGGGACAGATTTATTTTATTGCCCAACACCCCGTTAGAGAGAGGCGTACAGTTCTCGTGGGAAAGCTACAGAAGCCAAGAAAGAAGATTTGGAGAGTGCGTTTGCCCCGAGCACCTGGCAAGCAGGTACAGCAGGACAAGATGAAGGTCACCAGAAAGAAGAAGCATTAGGGATGGGGTCAGGCTTGCGATTTGCTACAGGGGCAAGTCTTATGGCCATTGAGGAAAAATTCATTCAGTTTCTTCACGCTCTCCGGCATCACCGAAAACATCCCCACGGCAAGCACTCCCGGGTGCACGAGAGCGACCACCGCCACGCACATGAAGTCTTTCAGACCTCAACGATCAATGCCTTACTCGAAGGGATTTACGATGGCGAAATGACCTATGGGGGGTTGCGTGAACATGGTGACTTCGGTCTTGGCACCTTCAACGCCTTGGACGGGGAGATGATCGCTTTGAACGGAAACTTTTACCAAGTAAAGTCGGATGGCGTCGCCTACCCCGTGGACGACGCACAGAAGACGCCATTTGCGGTTGTGCAGTTTTTCGAGCCAGAAGCCCACTACGTGATCGACCGCGAGATGGAGTACGAACAACTCAAAGACTACTTGCAGACCGTGATTCCAATAATGAATTTCTTCTACGCAATCCGCCTTGATGGCCTTTTCAAATACGTCAAAACAAGGAGTGTGCCTCGGCAGACCAAACCGTACCCCCCATTAGTCGAGGTGACAAAGACCCAGCCAGTCTTCGAGTTCTTTGACGTTTCGGGCGCGCTTGTGGGCTTTCGCTTTCCCGACTACGCCCAAGGCATGAATATGCCGGGCTACCACCTGCACTTTCTCACCGAGGACCACAAGGCAGGCGGGCACGTCCTCGACCTCCAACTGCAACGGGGGAAGCTCGCGGTCGAACATACGTCGAATTTCCATATGGAACTACCCAAGGAGGGAATGTTCTTGAACGCCGACTTGTCCCAAGACCAACGAGAAACGCTGCGCCAGGCAGAGGAATAAGAGCTAAACAGGAGATTAAATAACTTCGAGCACTTGGGTGTGTAGAAGAGTGGGGGTCAGGCTTGCGATTTGCTATGTGAGGATGATAAAGCGCGGTGGGTCCAAGCGCTGACTCCTGCACACGGGACACTTGGACGGCTTGCTCAGTCGAGTGCGCTGCTTGAAGACGAATTCGCAGGCGAGGCATTGCGCCGGTTCGACACGCAAGCGCTCGCCGCTATGCCTGAGCGAACGCGCTACGTGCTCGAGGTGGCCGGAGACTTCTTTCTCGCCGATCCCGACACGCGCCGAGAGCTCACGAGCCGTGAGCGAGCGCTCCCTGAGTACCTGCCTGAGCGCCGACCGTACCGTTGCGTGTCGCTCGCTTAGCTTGTGAGAGCGTGGGCTTTTCGCCAATGGGTGCACCTCAGATCAATGGGAAGTTGTGGAGCCAGGTCTCACAATAACACACTCGATGCGCTTGACACCCTCCGATCTCAGTGGGGGATACTTAGGCCCCTTTCGGGATAAGTTGGGATGCAACCGGACTAGGAATTGCTGCTAGCCCATCTCCGGCACAATTGTTCCAGCGCCCCCCAATTATTGAATTACCCTCCTCCTTTGGCGGCCTTGACACCCCCGCACCGGCGCAGGATACTTAGAACCACAAAGGGGACATTTGACTTTTTCACAATCGCGGAAGGTGTCAAGTAGGGCCCGGCCTTCTTTGACCAGGCTGGGAAGGTCATCTGGAGTGCACCCTGAACGAAAAGGAGGGGATGATGGACGAGCGCCTCAACCGACTGGAACGGGAGCATCGTTACTTAAAGTGGGCCGGGGCCTTGGTGTTTGCCCTGATAGTGGCCTTGGTCCTGATGAGCCGTAGCACGACGGCTCGCTATCAGATCGCCTCGCCCAGGGACGCTTTTTTTGTCCATCGCCTGGACACATACACGGGAGAGATTCGGACACTGGCCTTGGGCGGCCCCGACGTGGAGCGAAGGAAATATGAGTTTAAGGAAATTGGGTATTGGCCCGGCCCAAAGGAAAAGCAATAAAGGGGGCATTTGACTTTTTCACAATCGCGGAAGGCGTCAAGGCTCTATTTTACAATCTATCCCGGGTGATCATAATCCCCGGCCCACTCCCGCCACCATCGACTGCGCACCGTACGTCACACGAAAGAATATTGGTATAACGCTGTAGCGGTAGTGGAGAATGTAGCACGAGTGAAGTTGGAGGCTACCGATGATCGACGTTCAGCAAATTGACGACAGCACCTTCGAGGTCACCGTGCAAGGCCGCGTGACCACGAAACACTCGGTCACAGTCGATCCATCATATTACGAAAAGCTCAGCGGCAAACGCGTTCCCCCGGCCACGTTGGTGGAAAAATCCTTCGAATTCCTTCTCGAACGAGAACCCAACACCAGCATCTTGAGACGCTTCAATCTTTCTGTCATCAGCCAGTATTTTCCTGAGTACGAAAGCACAATCCACGAGATGCTGGCATAGCGAGAGGGCAATTGCGGTCACCGCGTTACAATTGACACGTCGCCACCCTCTCCGCGACCTTGACACGCCTGCCCCATTGGGGGATACTCAGGCCCCGTTCAGGAGAGGGAATCTTCATCTCACAACAGGGAGGCAATGCCATGTCGGGAAGAATTCTCAACGGTGTGGATGTGGATGCGGTTGTAGGTTTGGTGAAGGCCGTAAATGAGAAACCTACCCTTGCCAAGTCCAAATTCCGAGCGAACAACGAATGGATCGAGGGTGGATACAATCGGACTACCATCACAGGCTTTTACAGTGCCGGTCAGGAGATTTCGCATGCCGAACCATTTGCCCTGGTTGCAGACGAACCCCCCATCCTGGCGGGACAAGATCGAGGACCGAATCCTGTAGAGCACCTTTTGAATGCTCTGGCAACGTGAATGACTACCACCATGGTCTACCATGCCGCAGTTCGCGGTATAAAGTTGGACGAAGTGGAATCGGCGTTGGAGGGCGATCTTGACCTCAGGGGCTTTTTGGCAATCTCTGATGAAGTCAGGCCAGGCTATCAGGAAATCCGGGTAAATTTCAAAGTCAAGACGGATCTGAAAGATGTGGAAGAGCTGAAAGCATTAACTAAGCTGTCGCCTGTGTACGATGTTGTTAGCACTGGGACGCGTGTCAAGGTTCAGATAGAGAGGAAATGATCATAGAGAAACTGTGTGCCTGCCGCCTTCCTCTCATTCCCCTCTTGATTTTTTGGCGGCTGTACCAGCCTGTGTAGGTTTTTGACACGCCTAACCTTATCAAGGATGCTGAGGCATTCCCCAGGAGGGACAGGCATAGAACCGGGGTGGCCAGAGCCCCGGGCCACTGGTGGCACAAGGGTTGCGTCGCCTTCGCGGGTCAAGCACAGCCGCGAAGGCGTTTTCATTATCGGCCGTATCTCCGTAAATCTCAGGAGCTTAAAATCATGCCCTTATACGACAACGATATCCCAGCCCATCCGATCCCGGTGTACGGTCAGACCATCACGTACACGGAGGAAATTCGGCACAGCGTTGGAATGCAAATGGCCAAGGAGTATGAAGATGCCGGCCGACACATTCGAGATTGCATGTCGGGTCCCAAAGATGCCACGCGTCAGAGTGAACCGTATTTCACGCATGCCTCCGCATGGGAAAACTGGGCACTGGGACATGAAAAGTGGGTGGCTTTTTGTGACAACAACCGGGAGTATCTGAACAAGGTCGGGTTCCACTTTGGGTGGGATCCTCTTCCAGTAAACTCTAGCAAGAAAATCAAAGCCGCGCCCAAGTCCAAAAAATCCCGCTAGGAAGTCCTAATAAAGGGGACATTTGACTTTTTCAACATCGCGGAAGACGTCAAGGCTCTATTTGACAATCTATCCCGGGTGATCATTATCCCCGGCCCACCCCCGCCACCATCGACTGCGCACCGTAACTCACGCGAAAGAATATTGGTATACTCTGTAGCGGTAGTGGAGGCTTGGGACCCTTAGGAATAGCAGGGATGGAACCGGGGTAAGGACGGGTGAAACAGCCGCGGGAGGGCGTGATCATTTTCCGTCACCAACATCTGGCGCTTGGTTATTCGGACTGGGAGGAATCCGGCGAGGGAGAGGCTTCCGCGCGAAGGCGATCGATGACAGCGTCTATCAGGGCAGCCTCTAAAGAGGGGTTGACTTCGAGGAACTTCACTCCCATTCCGGTGGTGGCACTCGGCGAGAGTTCCTCCCCGCGCGTCCATACTACTTGCGCAGGGATCGAGAATGTGTGGGAAGG